>JADHWO010000143.1 GCA_016783445.1 Candidatus Aminicenantota bacterium | reverse complement strand
CTTTCTATCCTTTCGTCATTCCTGCGGAAGCAGGAATCCAGTCTATTATAAAATATTTTTTTATTCTTCTGGATTCCTGCTTCCGCAGGAATGACAACTTGCTTTCTTGCTCCGTCATGATTTTCAACTAATTGGGAGATAAACCATAAATTATAACCTCAATTGTTATGATACGCAAAAAACAGTTTTCTTTTTTTTCGTTTATTCCGCTATAATAGGATACTTTTAAAATTCTTTCTAAGGAGGTTTTTCGTGAAAAAATATTTGGGTCTTTTGCTTGTATTCTTTCTTTTGGTTTCTCCAGCTTTATCCAAGGATAAGAAGGTTACTTTTGATGAACAGAAGGCATGGGGTTACATCAAAGTTTTAGCTTGTGATTGTATGCAGGGACGTAAGAGCGGACAGCCTGGCGCTGTCAAAGCTGAGGAATATATCGCTTCAAAGTTCAAAGAATGGGGATTGGAGCCAGCAGGCGATAACGGGACATACTTCCAGAATTTTACAATTGAGCATCGAAACATCGCAGAAGGAGTAAAATTTGAGGTAATTACTGAGAAAGCAAGGAGAGACTTTTATTACAGGGAAGACTGGCGGGTCCAGAGATATTCTGGTTCAGGACACTACACCGCAGAACTTGTTTTTATCGGCTATGGAATTCATGCACCTGAAAAAAAGTATGATGATTATAATGGAGTCGATGTGAAAGGAAAATTGGTAGTGTTCACGACTGGCTCTCCAAAAAAACTTGCCAAGAAGCTCGAAGAAGAAGCGAAGATGGAAAATCGTATCAAAGCTGCTCAGGAACACGGGGCCCTTGGAATAATCGTTTTTAGACCCCCCTCCAGCCAGAGCCGTTATTTTGGTGTAAGGACAAAGAAGGAGCTTTATAAACCTGATTTTGTGATTTTGTCCATTGAGGATAAAGTAATAAATTTTGTTTTTAAAGAACTTAAAACAGAGACTCGCCTTCTGTTTCAAAAAATAGAAAGTGAAGCCAAGCCCCAATCCTTAGAGACCGGCGTAAAGGTTTTTGTTTCTGTTAATGCAATTTTTGATGAAAAAAGGGCTACGCGGAATGTTCTAGCGAAAATTACAGGGAGTGATAAAAAATTAGGAAATGAGTATATCGTTATCGGCGCCCATATGGATCATTTAGGAATCGGTCCGATGGGGGATATCTATAATGGCGCTAATGACAATGCTTCCGGGACTGCAGTGACCATGGAGATTGCCCGCGTCATGAAAAACAGTCTTCCCAAGCCTAAGAGGACGGTTATTTTTGCTCTCTGGGCTGGGGAAGAACAGGGTCTTCTTGGTTCGAGGCATTATGCTGACCATGCTGCCTATCCGATCGAGAAGACTATAGTTAATTTTAATATGGACATGGTGGGCATCGGGAGCGGTAAAATTTCTTTTGAAGGAATTTATTATGCTCCTCAAGTCTGGAAATTCTTGAAAGAAAAACTTCCTAAAGAGATGCTGGACTATGTCAAACCTGGCCGTGGTGGTCCGGGAGGGTCTGACCACACTCCCTTTTTACAGAAAGGAGTTCCCGCCTTTTTTGCAATCACAGAAGATTCTTTTTTGAAGTACCACCAGCCACGGGATGACTCTGATTTGATGGAACCAGAACTCTTAAAGAAAACAGGCATATTTATCCGCAGGGCAGTTGACCTTATGACTTCGGAACCTCAAAATTTTATTCAGCCCATGAGGCATGAGACATATTATTTCAAATATCAAAACCTCCTTAATTACAAATTCGAGCCCTTAGATCATGTCATTGAGAAACACGGAGACACAAAAGATTCACATGTAGATTTGCAGTTTTCGGTCTTGGAAGAAAAAGAAGGCCTATCTGGCGAAAAGCTCAGGATTGATTTAATCAATGGCCTTTTTTCTGCTTCTGAGGAAATTAAAAAAACTAAGGGACTTGGCCTCTTTTCTTCTTTCGGGAGTGTATCCAGGGATTCCCGTATGGGAAAGGCCACGGTTATTTTAGGTCTCAAAGGAGTCAATTCTTTCTGTGATGACCCGAAATGGGCTGAAGTCCTGGCAAAACAAGGCATTTATTTTGTCCTTGTTGATGATCCAGCTGCTCTTTTTGGCGAAGAAGGACTGAATGAAGAAGGGAAGAAAATTCTCGGGGCAGCAAACAAAAGCGGAATGCTCTTCTTGATTAAAGGAGCAAATACAGCTCAAGTAAAGGCTCTCTTGAATACCTCCAAAAAGCCTCTGATTTTTCTTGAAAAAGACCTGCCTAGTAAGGAAATAATGGAACTTATTAAAAAGAAGGAATCTGCTCTTGGGCTTATATTAGGCAGTAAAGAGGATCCTGTCGCTTATTTTAAGAAGCTGGATGAAGCCAAGGAAGCCGTAGGTAACCAGAATCTTATGGTAGTTAATGAGCTGTGTTTGTGGGGAAGCAGTGGAAAAGACCAGATGCTCAAGGTTATTTCTGAGATGATAAAAGCAAAATATGAAAGAATGGATTTTTCCAATATATTTTCTTCAACATTTATGAGAGTATTAAGGAAAGCAAGGGGCGAATAAGCCTCCAGTAGTATTGTTTTTACGAGCGCAGCGCGGCAATATTGTCCATTCTTGTAGGGGCTTGATTCATCAAGCCCGTTATAAGATAAAATTAGAATTAAGTGCATTGCGAGGAACAGAGAAGATTGCCACGCTGCGCTCGCAACAGGCTGCGCAATCTCACAAAATTTGTAGGGATTTGATTCCTTAATAACATAATAATCCACAACTGGCTTAAATAAGACGCCATATGTAAGGAGTTTATTCATTAGAGAATTATTTCTCGCAGGCTTATGTGTTACCTTTTTTATTATCTATTTACTTGTAGAGCGGTATATTCTTTCTCAAAGAAGACAAAATATTCCCCTTAGGATCTGTGTAACAGGAACAAGGGGAAAATCGAGCATCACCAGACTCATTGCTTCTTGCTTAAGAGAAGCCGGTTTTGTGGTGCTTGCTAAAACTACAGGCTCTAAACCAGCAATCATCTTTCCTGATGGTGAAGAGAAAGAGATAAAACGCAGAGGCTCTGCATCAATTCTGGAAGAGAAAAAGATCCTGAAGATAAGCACAAAACTGCAGATTCAGGCTCTGGTTTTGGAACTGATGAGTATCCATCCTGAAAACAGTTACGCCGAGTCTGTTCAGATGTTAAATCCTCAAATTTTGATTATAACCAATGTTCGTCCTGACCATTTGGCTCAAATGGGTTCCTCAAGGGAAGAGATAGCCCGCTGCTTTGTTTCTTCTATCCCAGAGAATTGTACTGTGTTTGTGCCTGAAGAGGAATTTTTCCCTGTATTCAAGGAGGCTGCAGGAAGAATGAATTCAGAACTTGTTCAAATCTCCAGAAATTCTTATAAGAAGTATTTTGAGTCAAAACAAAACCTTCCTAGTTTTGAATTTGAAGAAAATATCCGCCTTTCCCTGGCTGTGACTGAGTTCCTGGGAGTAGACAGGGAAGTTGCTCTTCGGGGGATAAAGAGAGTCAAGCCTGATTTTGGAAGTCTCAAGGTCTGGACCAAGGATTTTGGATCGCCGCCTCACCGCTGGCACCTTGTCAGCGGTTTTGCTGCCAATGATACAGAATCAACACGACGTATCTTATCCAGCCTCCAGAAAAAAAATCTTTTTAGCGGTAAAGAAATAGTTGGCCTTCTCAATCTCAGACGAGACAGGGGAGATAGAACCATCCAGTGGATGAAGGCTCTAAAAGATGGGTTTTTTCCAGAATTTCAAAAAATTTTCTTCATTGGGGAACATGCCCATGCCCTTAAGAGAAAACTGAGGTCTACTGAAAAAAAAGAGCTGTTTGTACTTAAGACTCAAGCTCCTCAAAAAATCATGGTAGAGATTTCGAATAAAGTAAAGGGAGAAGCTGTGTTAGTAGGAATGGGCAATATGGGAGGTTTTGGTCAAGGCCTTGTTGAATACTGGGAGAGTGTTGGAAGAGCCTATGACGTTTGAAACTCTTTTAATCGGTCTTATTGTTGCCGTTATTTATGTTGAGATTATGGATGTTTTTCCGGGGGGGATTATTGTTCCTGCTTATATGGCTCTTTATCTTGATAAGCCGCTCAGAGTTCTGGCTACGATTCTTATCGCTGTTTTAAGCCTTTATACATATAAGTTATTATCCCGTTATCTCATACTCTATGGCAAGAGAAGGTTTGTGATGATGATCCTTCTTGGAGCAATTTGGGCTCAGCTGTGGTTTATATTTTTGCCTCATCTTTTCTCTGCTCCATTGGAGCTCAAGGCTATCGGCTGGCTTATTCCTGGACTTCTTGCAAACAATCTGGAAAAGCAGAAGTTTTTTCCGACTTTAGCATCTATGCTTACGGTTTCAATTATTACTTATTTTCTAGTAAGAGTGCTTTTGTATTTTAATGTGGTAAGCCCTTGACTTAATTCCTTTAATCATAAGCATGAATTATTCAGGTTTATTATGAGAATTTTTGGATTATCATTAATTGCTCGAAAAAGAATTATTCCTAAAGAGAATGCTGGAAAAAGACAGAGGATAATCCTTATCCTCTTTGTTTTGAGTTTTTTATTTTTTGCGCTTGTCAAACTACTTCCTGTAAAAAAGGGGGAAATCCTCTTTAAAGAAATGCTTAGCGCTTCAAGAACTATGGAAGAATCCATAGCAGTACTGAGGGAATGTTACAAAGAAAAAGAACTTATTCTTGATAAAACCAGCGATTTGAATCAGACTGGACTAATAGGTCTCGAATCTTCTTCTATTACCACTTCTCTTGGAAGCCTTGAGGCAAAAAGAACAACGACAAATCCAAATTTTGCTGCTCTTTTGGTTTTCCTGTTGAACAAAACTGGAATTAGGAAAGGGGATACAGTTGCAGTAGGGGCTTCAGGTTCTTTTCCCGCCTTGATTATAGCTGTGCTCTCAGCAGCAAAGGCCATGGATCTAAAACCTCTTGTGATATGCTCCTTAGGAGCGTCTCAATGGGGAGCCAATAATCCTGATTTTTTTTGGCTTGATATACAGAATTGCCTTCTAAAAGCAGGAATATTTGACACAAGACCGATCGGCTTCTCTTTAGGAGGAGAGAAGGATACAGGGGAGGATATGAGTTCTGAGGGCCGCTCTTTCCTTAAAGAAGAAACAAGAGAAAGTGGAATTTTGTTTATTCAGGAGCCTGATTTAGAGCGGAATGTTAAAGCCAGGATACGCCTTTATGAGGAGTACGCAGGAAAAGATAGGATTAAAACCTTCATTAATATAGGCGGAGGCTGGTCAAATATTGGAGAGGATTCTAAGATTTTAGAATTAAAGCCGGGTCTTGTTAGAGTCAGACAATTTCCACAGGTCGGAAAAAGAGGAGTTCTCTATGAAATGGCCTCTCGCAAGATCCCGGTTGTGCACCTCCTTTTTATCAAGGGTCTTGTGTTGCGGTATGGGCTTGAGTGGGACCCAGTTCCACTTCCTCAGGCTGGCAAGGGGAAGATATATCAATTTGCCAGGGAGAAGCAGCCGGCATTTCTTATTCTTTCGGCTTTTTACTTTTTGTTTGTGATACTTGCCCTGATTTTCCGCAATAGACTGGAATAAAGTATTTCTTCTAGTCCTGTTTAATTTTGGTTAATCTCCCAATTATTGACAACGGTATAATTAATGTCCTAATTACTTCCTTTTATTCCGCCGAGAAAAGCATCGGCACATGGGACATTGGTTTTACAGCCATCAATAGTTGAAAATCATGACGGAGCAAGAAAGCAAGTTG
>JADHWO010000142.1 GCA_016783445.1 Candidatus Aminicenantota bacterium | reverse complement strand
CTGGACTCCGATGCAGTTCTGCCCGACGGCCCAGAAGGCCCCAGACACAGAAAGCTCCACCGCTTGTTGAAGATCAGCATCGTCCATAACAATAACCGGAGAGTTCGAGCCCAACTCCATTCCTATTTTCTTCAAACCCGCTTTTTTGACTATGTCCTGGCCAGCTTCAGTTCCTCCAGTGAAGGAGATCATTCTCACCCGGGAATCTGTCACCAGGGCATCAGCAATCTTCGAAGCACGGCCCGTAACAATGTTTAAGATATTCCAGGGAAGGCCAGCTTCGATAAAAGCCTCCCCCAACTTTAAAGCGGAAAGGGGAGTGACGGTGGCAGGCTTTAGAACTACTGAATTTCCACCGGCAATTGCTGGCCCAACCTTATGGGCTACAAGGTTCAAGGGATCATTAAAAGGAGTAATGGCAGCGATTATTCCGATTGGAAAGCGAAGGTAGTAGCCTACCCTGTTCTCCGAACCTTCGCGACTGTCGAAGGGAATGGTCTCTCCAACAACCCTCCGGGCTTCTTCAGCAGAGATTGTAATTGTATCTATGCAGCGACTGGCCTCTTTTCTGGCTTCCCTAATGGTTTTACTCCCTTCGGAGGCGATCGTTCTGGCAAAATCTTCTTGATGGCCTCTAATTATTTCTGCGGTTTTATAAAGGATAGAAATGCGCTGATGAACAGGCAGATTCCGGTTTATTTTAAAGCCTTCTTCGGCCGCCCGAAGGGCAGCTTCCACATCATCATTATCTCCTGAAGGAACTGTGTCGATAAGGTCATTGTTATAGGGGTTGCGGACTTCAATCTTTTCATCCTTATCAACCCAGTTTTTACCGATTAGCATCTTCATTTGATCCCTCCATTTCAAAATTCAATTTAGTCAAATTTAATTATCAAGACCATATAAAGTGTGCCGTGGCAGCATTTTTTACTATCTTTGAAATAATAAGTAATTGCAAGCCAAAAATTCTTAAAGTTGAATTTTAGACAGTAATATTTTAGAATGAATGCACATGGAAAGAATCAGAATCGTCGGAAATCCTAACCTCCAGTTAAAAGGAAAAGTCAAAATCAGCGGGGCAAAAAATGCAGTTCTCCCCGCTATTACGGCCTCCCTTTTGACCAAAGAAAAGGTGCGGCTCAAAAATGTCCCTCTTGTTAAAGATGTTTTTACGATTTTAACCGTCATGAAGGAGCTGGGGGCCAATTACAGCAAGAGAAAAAACACTTTATCCATTCAAGCAAAAAAGATTAACTCTGCTGAAGCTTCCTATGAGCTGATCAGTGCCATGAGGGCTTCCATTCTAGTCTTGGGCCCTCTCTTGGCTCGCTACGGAAAAGCGATAGTCGCCTTGCCGGGAGGTTGTGCCATCGGTTCGCGTCCCATAGACCTCCATATCCATGGATTAGAAAAATTAGGGGCCACGATAAGCCTCGAACATGGTTATATTAAAGCAGAAGCAAAAAGGCTCCATGGAGCAGCGATAGAATTCGAGAAAAAATCCGTAGGCGGAACAGAAAATCTTATAATGGCAGCTTCCCTGGCCCAGGGGGAGACTGTTTTAAAAAACTGTTCCTTGGAACCAGAGGTATCAGACCTGTGTGAGCTTCTGGTTAAGATGGGAGCTAAGGTCGATGGAATTGGCCAGGAGACCATCCGTATTAAGGGGGTAAAGGAGCTGGGCGGAGCTACTCATGACATAATCCCCGATCGGATAGAAGCAGGGACTTTCCTTGTAGCTGGCGCATTAACCCGAGGAAACATCGTGCTTACCCATTCCCGGCCGCACCATCTCGATACTATCATTGAAAAACTGAGATACTCTGGAGCAAAAATAGAACAACTCAATAATCACTCACTGCGTGTAATCGGAAGCGAAGATATCAAATCTCAAGATATCACAACTTCTCCCTATCCAGGATTTCCCACCGATATGCAAGCCCAGTTTACTATATTGATGACTCAGGCCTCCGGAACATCCATTATCACCGAGACAATCTTCGACAGAAGATTTACCCACATTAACGAATTGCTGCGTCTCGGAGCAAATATCGAAGTCTCTGGAGATAAAGCCACAGTTAGAGGAAAAACTCCACTCTCAGGAGCAGAGACCCTAGCATCGGATCTTAGGGCTTCCGCTTCTCTTGTTCTGGCTGGGTTGATTGCAAGCGGAGAAACCATTGTCAACGAAGTCGAACATCTGGATCGAGGCTATGAGAAACTGGAAGCAAAGCTTAAGTCTCTCGGAGCCCATATTGAAAGAATAAAGGAATAGTAGAAGAAGGCCTAAGATGGAAAACTGTATTTTCTGTAAGATCATAAACAAAGAAATCCCGGCCAGCATGGTCTTTGAAGACGAGAAAATGATCGCGTTCAATGATATAAATCCCCAAGCTCCGATTCATATTCTTCTCATTCCCAGAGAACACTTCGCTTCACTAAATGATATCCCCGAGGAAAAAAAGAACATCTTAAGCCACCTACTCCTCAAAGCGCGCCAGATTGCGCAAGAAAAAGGAATCGCTGAAAAAGGTTATAGAATCGTGCTCAACACAGAAAAGGACTCAGGCCAGGAAGTCTTTCACATCCACTTTCATCTCCTGGGGGGAAGGCGAATGCACTGGCCTCCAGGATAATAGGCGAATAATGGGGTCAGACCTTTCGAACTTTTATAAATTGAACTTTTTTTCTAAAATGAAATGACCGGGCTTTTGATTAAAATATAAATAAACTCAAAACTATGAAAGTTTGAAAGGTCTGACCCCAATTAAAAAAGGAGGTAAGGACAATGGAAATTACCTGGTTAGGACATTCTGGAATAAAATTACAGGGCTCAAAAACTGTATACATTGACCCCTTTTTAACAGGTAATCCCGTTGCTTCCGCCACTTGTGACGAGATTTCAGATGCAGATGTTGTCGTTGTCACCCATTATCACGGTGATCATTTAGGTGACTCCTTTGCTATTTGTAAAAAAACAGGCGCTACCCTCGTTGGCATCCATGAGATAGCAGTAGATGGTGAAGCAGAAGGTATAACTACTGAGGGAATGAATATCGGAGGCACAGTGGAAGCAAAAGGAGTGAAAATTCACATGGTTCAAGCTCTCCACTCTGCTGAAAAAGGTGATCCGGCAGGAGTCGTTATCGAGATGGACGGCAAGACAATTTACCATGCCGGCGATACAGGATTAACCTATGATATGAAACTTATCGGTGAATTCTTTAATCCAGACTTGAGTTTTATTCCTATCGGAGACAGATACACAATGGGCATTCCATCCGCGGCCAAGGCAGTGGAGTTCACCCAGACAAAAAAAGTGATTCCCATCCATTATAATACTTTTCCTTTTGTCAGCGCTGATCCTGAAGAATTCAAAAAAAGAGTAGGAGACAAAGCAGAAGTTATCATCCTCAAGCCAGGAGAATCTTACACCCTGTAGCTTCTTAGACCTTCTGCCTTCTAATTCACACTTTCTCAAATGGCCTATTTAATCGATGGAAACAATTTTATCGGATATTCTTCGCCCCGCAGTCTCAAGGATCCTCAGGCTAAATACAGCCTGGTCTCTCGGCTTTTGATTTTCCAGAGCCTGAAAAAAACAAGAGTGCTCCTGGTTTTCGACGGAATTCCAGACTTAAATTTAATAGGCGAAACGTTCCAGAAACAAAAGTTCTCCGTAATTTTTCCTCCTTTTGGCACGAATGCCGACGAAATCATTAAAAAAATAATTTCAAAACAAACAGATTTAAGAAGATTCTTTGTGGTAAGCTCAGACCGTGAGATAAAAAGATTTGCCAAATCAAAAAGAGCTACTCCCTTGAGCTCTAAAGAGTTTAACCGTGAGCTTCAAACAGCGCTTAAGAAACACAGGAAATCTTTAGAAATAGAGAAAAAAGTCACCTCCCTCTCTCCCTTAGAGATAAATCAATGGCTCAAGATTTTTAAGGATGAAAAATGACTGATGTTTCAATAATCGGTGCAGGAAGACTCGGAACTTCGCTGGGACACGCTCTCTTAAAGAAAGGGTACAAGATAAAGGCACTGTCATGCAGGACGATCTCTTCTGCTGAAGAAAGCAGAAAAATCATAGGAGAAGGAATAGCTTCTATTGATAATATCCAGACAGCGAGAGGGGGAGAGATCGTTTTTTTATGTTTACCTGATGAAGAAATTTCGAAGGTTACGAGAGTGCTTGCTGACTCGGACATTAATTGGGCAAAAAAATTTGTTTTTCATTGCTCAGGTCTCATCCCCTCTGAAGTCCTTAACCCTTTAAGAGACAAAGGCGCTTTGACTGCCTCCCTCCATCCCATCCAAGCCTTTGCCCAAAAGAAAACTCCCCAAGCACAATTCGAAAACATTTATTTTGGACTCGAAGGGTGCACTGAGGCTTTAGCTTTATCTCAAAAAATAGTCCGACAACTCGGAGGCCATCCCCTTATCCTTCAGCCAGAAGACAAAGCTCTTTACCATGCAGCCTGCAGCACAGCTTCTAACTTTTTTGTAGTTCTTTTAGAAATGGCAGTATCTCTTCTCAAGCAGATAGATCTTCAAGAAGAAAAGGCTCTCCAAATTCTTCTCCCTTTAGTGAAAGGTACTTTACACAATGTAAAAAAATTTAACATCCGAGCCTCTTTAACCGGTCCTGTTATAAGAGGGGATCAGAAATCCATACAAAAGCATCTTGAGGCTTTGCGAAATTTCCCCCCTTATTATGAAACATACACGAAGTTGGCTGCCCAGGCACTGGAAATGGCCAAAGGAGAAGGAAAGGTTTCTCCACAAAAAATTAAGGTGTTGAAGAACCTGCTGGAAGGAAAATAACCTCTTCTTCAAGCTCAACACCAAATTTCTCTCTCACTCGCCCTTTGAGTTCCTGGGCTAGACGAAGAACATCCTGGGCTGATGCCTTCTCCTTGTTAATGATAAAATTCGCATGGCCTCTATAAACAGCTGCTCCACCGACTCTCGTATCCTTAGCTCCGACTTTATCTAAAAAATGGGCAGCAGAGACTCTTCTCCCATCAGGAAGAACAGGATTTTTAAAATAGCTGCCAGCACAAGCTACTTCCTCTGGAGGATGATTGCTCCTCCTTTTTTCTAAATTTTCTTCAATGTGTGCTTTTATCTCTTCTTTATCTCCTTGATGAAGCTCAAAAACAGCTTTTAAAAAAACATCATATTTTTTACTTAGCACACTATGGCGGTATCTAAACTCAAAATAATCCCTCTTGACCTTAACTCTTTTTCCTTTCCTGTTGAGGATTTCAGCATCCTTTAAAAATTTTCCGATGCTATTACCGAAGGCACCAGCGTTGCTAAAAACAGCCCCGCCTACTGTTCCTGGAATGCCTGCTAAAAATTCAAAGCCACTCAAACCTTTATCTATCGAGAATTGAATCAAGCCCCTCAAAGGAGTACCAGCTAATGCTTCTATCTCTTCTTTTTTTCCCCGCTGCGTTATCCCTTTCACGTTGTTTTTTATAATGAGACCGCGAAATCCGGCATCATCAAAAAGAAGGTTATATCCCGCTCCAATAATAAAGTAAGGAAAGGAATGTTCCCGGGCTAAAAGAATCGATTTTATAAGTTCCGGGATGGAAGTCGCTTCAAAAAAATAATCCGCTTTTCCGCCAATTTTAAAGTTTGAATATCCATTGAGGAGTACAGACTTTTTTAATGGCTTTCCCACATTATCCAAAAAATGCCCCTGGAAATCCGGCTTTTTTTCTCCCATTTTTATTTTATTCTATACCACACCTCTTAAAATGTCCAAAAACATAATTCCAAAGCA
>JADHWO010000141.1 GCA_016783445.1 Candidatus Aminicenantota bacterium | reverse complement strand
AGTTGTCATTCCTGCGGAAGCAGGAATCCAGAAGAATAAAAAAAATATTTTATAATAGACTGGATCCCTGCTTCCGCAGAGCCTGCCCCTGTGAAAACAGGGGAATGACATTATTAAAAAAAAGCATTCATTTCATCAACTAAATGGGAGAAGAGCCTAATTTGTTTGATTTAAGATTCGACTTCTAAAACTTCAAAAATTTAAAAAAAGATCATACTTTTCCCTACACTTAAATATCGGATTCTTTTATTGGAAACGTTTGTTGCCAGTAAAAATGTTTTTTGTAAACATCCATTTACCTTTTAAAAAAACGAGTCATTTTTAACGGATTGATAATAAAGAAGATATGTTTTATATCAAAGTGGCCTAAAAATTGCATTAGAGAGAAGCGAAAGGAGGTTACAATGAAAAACCTAATAATCAAGAGTTTAGTTTTGTGTGTTGTTTTTAGCCTTGTTTTTTCTTATGCTTTTTATACTCAAGTTCAGGCAGGTGAGAAAGCCAGCGTAAAGAAGATCGATATCAACACTGCATCTTTAACCGAGCTCCAAAAGCTTCCCAAAATAGGAGCAAAAGTGGCACAGAGAATCATCGATTTCAGAAAAGAAAACGGCAAGTTCAAAAAGATTGAAGAGATCATGAAGGTTAAAGGAATCGGAGAGAAGACATTCAAGAAGATGAAGGACATCATCACAGTAGGGGAATCATCTAAGAAAAAATAAGAAAATCATTGGGGTCAGACTTCTAAAACTTCAATAATCAAAAAAAGAGAATTGACTAGCTACTTTTATCTTGATTTTAAATTGTGAGATTGCCGCGTCACTTCGGACTCGTTATGACAATATAAATTGAGGCAAGAATTTCAAATTAATAATAATTTTAATGTGCTAAGGCAGCAGGATAAGATCCAGAATATTAGGGGATTAATTTAAAAAAATTTTATTATTGAAGCTTCAGAAGTCTGGCCCCATACTTTAACCCTATATTTAATCCTCATATTCAAGGAGAAATTCCTTCAATTTTTTAAGGGCACGGCCGCGGTGGCTCACTTTATTTTTCGCCTCCGGTAAAAGTTCAGCAAAGGTCTTTCCTAAAGGAGGATAATAAAATAGAGGGTCATAGCCAAATCCGCCATTGCCTTTTTTCTCCACGGTTATTAAGCCCCACACGCTCTCCTCGATCTCTCTAATGATTTTTCCTTTCCGGGAGATAATCATACTTGAGACAAACCGGGCTTTCCTCTCTTCAGAAGGAACATTTTTCATAAGGTCTAAAACTTTCTGGTTGTTTTTTTTATCAGTTGCCTGCGCGCCAGAAAACCGGGCTGATAAAACTCCGGGGGCTCCATTAAGTGCTTCAATTTCCAATCCTGAATCTTCAGCCAGAGTAAGGCCTTCCCAGTGTTCGCTGAAGAATAGACTTTTCCCTCTGGCATTTTCGATAAATGTTTTTCCCTTCTCAGTAAAAAATACTTTAGTGTTTAGGTCTTTAAGAGTACATATTTTGATGGGTAAATCTTCTAAATAGCTTCTGATTTCTCTTGCTTTTCCCTGGTTTGTGGTGGCGAGAAGAAGTTTTTCTTTATTCAATCTTTATCTCTGATACTTCACCCATGTTGAGAAGGCTCTGGTTGAATTTATGCTCTTTTTCTTCAGTGGTCTGGAAGGAGAAATTTATGGAGGAGAGATCCCCCTCTTTTTTAAGCGTTACCTCTTCGAATTTTAATCCCTCATGAAGGGCAAGTTTTTTTATGTTAACCAGAATATCTTTGGAGTATTTAGCTTTTAAGTGATAATGGTAAAATGATTTTTTCAAGTATTGAGCTTCGATCTGCCTGAAGAGGAGCAGTGTCAGGATGATTATGGCAGTGAATATGGTTGCAATCAAGTAGTGCCCAGCACCTATCACAAGGCCGAGACCTGCCATAGCCCACAAAGTGGCAGCCGTTGTAAGGCCCACAATGGTTCCCTTGGCCTGGATAATTGTACCAGCTCCAATAAATCCAATGCCTGTAATTACACCTGCAGCAATCCGTGTGATGTCATTTTTGCCCTCTCCCTGCTCTTGGAGAAGGAGTCCTGAGAGGACCATCATCATGGTTGCTCCGACACAGATGAGGATATTTGTCCTGAATCCAGCCGGTTTTTGACTGGATTCTCTCTCGAGGCCGACAAGCCCGCCAAGGGCAACAGCCAGCAGAAGTTTTAATATTATTTCTATTAGGCTCATTTTTTTCCTCTCCTTGGATATACTGCTAATGTATCATAATCAAAAATCAGAAGACAAGACTTTCCTCTGCCCGGTCTTCATAGGCTTAAACCTGTTTTAGAGGAGTCAAAAGGAGGAAATACAAATGAAAAAGCTAAGCGGGATCCAAACATAACCAAAAGAAGCGCGCTAAATATTTGCAGTTAAATCGATTCTTTTATTCGTGTTAACTTGGAACACCCAGAGCACAAGCATCGCAATATTGGCTATACCGAGGACAAAGTAAAAGAAAATAGCCGGGTTAAAAAGAAAAGAAGAGATCATGAATATGGAGATATGAGCCGATGCCCCGAGACAGTTCCATAAACGAAGCAATGATTTGTTCGTCTTAAAATATGTTTTCTGGTCATATTTTCGTTTTTTTGTAGTTTGTCCTGCTTGAACCCTGGAATATTTTAGATACACTTTAATCAGAAGTTTTTCGAGATATTTTCCTTTGATCTGTTTCATTTTTTTTAGTTCCGAAGTAAACAGCTCTCTTTCTTCCTGAACAGATCTGCTTTTGTCAAGAGCATGTGCCATGAACTCACTTCTAAAATAATCAGCGATCATTGAGTGGATTGCCGCACAAATACCCGTAAAAAGCACTATCAATATGGGTGAGATAGGGAATTCAAGGCTTGACCTGGAAAGACCTAAACCAAATCCAGTATACACAGCAACCCCATTGACATAGTCTGCAAGGCCGTCGATGATACGTCCTGTTGGCGTCCCTGTTTTTTTCAGCCGGGCGATCATGCCATCACACAGGTCCAGGATGTGTGTCAGGCCGAACATAATCCCCCCATATATAAAACTGGCAGGAGTTCCTAAAGCAAAAAGGAAACCGGCTAATATTCCTGCTAGAATCGAAAGAAAAGATATTTGATTTGGCGTCAAAGAGGATCGATAGATGAGTTTTACGAGAATAAATGCAATTGGTCTGAATAGGTACAGATCTAGAGGTTCTTCAACGGAAATATCTTTCAAAGACACTTTGTATTCCTGGAAAAGATTAGACATTTTGTTTTTTTGTTACATTAGCGGTTGAGGAAGTGTTTGAACCAGAAATCTATGTAATGCCGTGAGGAATGGGCTCTTTTCTTTCCTCCAAAACCATGTCTCTGGTTGGGGTAAGGCATAAATTCGAATTTTTTGCCAAGGTCCATGAACTTATCGATCAACTGAGTAGTGTTCTGCATGTGAACATTGTCATCCATCGTACCGTGGGAAAGGAAGAGTACCCCTTTATATTTTTTTGCGTGGGTCATCGCTGAGCCGAATTTATAGCCGTCCTTGTTTTCGAAAGGTCTGTCCATATAGCGCTCTGTATATACTGTGTCATAAAGTCCCCAGCGCGTGACAGAAGAGCGGGCATATCCATGTGTGAAGTAGTCCGCCCCATAGGTCAGGGCCATACAGGTTGTGTAGCCGCCGTAACTTCCTCCAGTGATACCGATTTTTTTCTTATCTACAAATGGCTTTTTATGAAGCCATTTTACTGCCTCGATAAGGTCGTGCATTTCCCATTTGCCGAGGTTCCGGTGCATGAGGGACATTCCCTTTTTCCCAAAATATCCGGAGCCGCGGTGGTCAACACTAAATATAATAATTCCTTCCTGGGCCATGTAAAAATGAGACAGAGAAGGATAAGAATTGGAGACCGAACTGGAACCAGGTCCACCGTATATGGTGAATAGAACAGGATATTTTTTGTTCTTGTCAAAATCAACCGGCAGAATCCAGTAAGCGGGGAGAGTCCAGCCGTCCTCTGTGGGAATAGAAAAAAGTTCTTTTTTCCCAAGGGCATATTCTTCCATAAGAGGTGTACGACTGTCCCCTAAATTCCTCACAAAAGTACCATCGATCCTGTAAAGGTCCTGCTTTGAGGGCGCATGGATACTTGAAAAAGAATCAATAAAATAGTTTCCTCCAGGGGACACTCTGGCTCTGTGGGAGCCGGGCTCTTTGGTCAAGCATTTAAAGCCGGTGCCGTCAAGTTTTACCTTGAAGAGATGAGATTCTGTTGTTTGATCTTTTTTTGCCGAGAAAAATATTCTCCCATTCTTTTCATCCACCAGGGAAATGCCCTCGACTGTCCATTCTCCCTCAGTTAATCTCTTTTTAAGCTTTCCGTCTAAATCGTAATAGTAGAGATGGCTCCAGCCGTCGACGCTGCTGCGGAGGAGGAAGCCGCTTCCGTCCTTGAAGAAATATAGATTTTCGAAGAATTCAACCCAGGATGGTTGTTTCTCGTCATAGAGCTCTTTTTTCTTTCCGGTTTTGAGGTCAACCGTGTAGATTTTGATATTGTTCTGTTCGCGGTTCATCCACTGGAATGTGAGTTTAGAGCTGTCAACAAACCATAAGGGCCATGCTACATAATGGTCTGCTTCTTCATCGATATCCGCCCATACAATCTTCCTGTCCTCGACGGTGGCGACACCCAGCTTGACCTTGGGATTTGGATCGCCAGCTTTAGGGTATCTTTCGATCTCAAGATCGCCGTGAGTTCCTCTGGCTCTAAAAATCGGGAAAGTTGGAACAGGGCTGTCATCAAAACGCAGGAATGCTATCTTAGTGCTGTCAGGAGACCACCAGAAAGCTGCGTACCGGGACCTTCTCCCAAGAATTTCTTCATAATAAACCCAGGAAGCCCAGCCGTTATAGATAGTATCGGAGCCGTCAGTGGTGAGCTGGGATTCCAGCCCGTTTTCTATATCCAGGGCAAAGAGGTTATGGTTGCGTGTGTAGGCGACATATTTTCCGTTTGGTGAAAGCCGGGGATTTTTCTCTGCGTCAGGAGTTGCGGTGAGGCGTTTGAGTTTCTCAGATTTTGTGCAGTAATAATAGAGGTCATTTTTGTATGAATAGAGAAAGCCGGAGTAATCAGGGAGATTGGCTGTGTGCCGGGTTGCCATAAGGTCTTTGGGGAGGTTTTTCTGGATTTTTTCGTAGTCAAGGAGGAGGGTTTTTTTCCCTTTTTTTGCGCTTACTTTGTAGAGTTTTGTGCTTTTTGTCTTTTCATCTCTCTCAGATAATAGATAATGTTCGTCGTCGAGCCAGGAGCGGATGGAAGGCATGGATTTAAAAAGGCGGGGTTCGGCATTCTGGTATACCTGTTCATAGGTTAGTTTTTTTTGGCTTTTCTCTTGTGACCATGTTGAGTTGCACAAGCATAAAAAGATAAAGAGAGTTATCAATCCAAGGTGTAAATAAAAATTTTTGTTTGTTTTCATCAATTTTCCTCCTTTAAAAGTGGGTTTGATGAATCAAACCCCTATAACTTTTCTTGCAATGGTGGAACCGTCCCTATCAATATTATTAAAACATTTAATTATTTTATTATAGCAATTTAATTATTTTATTATAGCAACTAGTGGGCTTGATAAATCAAGCCCCTACAATCTTTCCACAATACGGGTTTGATGGATCAAACCCCTCCAGTATAGGCAGAGGACAGATAATGGGGCCTGTCCCTATTTTATTTCTTTTTGATCAAATCTTTCATTCTTCGGATGTGCCCTCTGCCCAGTCCTTTAACTTCACATCCCAACTCGAGGTAGTGCTT
>JADHWO010000036.1 GCA_016783445.1 Candidatus Aminicenantota bacterium | reverse complement strand
AGAAATCGGGGAAGCCCACAACTCATATCTTTGAAATGATAGATTTTTATGACTCTGAAAGAGGCTATACCTCCATGGCGAAGACTACAAGTTTTCCTGCTTCTATTGCAGCTCAGATGATTGCTGCTGGCAGAATAACCCGGAGAGGGAGCCTTTTTCCCGAAGATATCTTTCAGGATGAATTATATAATCCTTTTATGGAGGCGCTGCAAGAACGTGGAGTTATCATTTCTCATAAAGTTATTTCTGAAGATTAAAGGTATTACAATCAAGCCTGAGATAAAAAGATGACAGGTTGCTTTTTTAAGTCTATCCAGTTCGGTGGGTTTTAAATTCCTCTCTCAAAGTCTGCCACAAGGAGTTAAACCTTTCCTGGAGTCTGTCGTAGAGATGGAAATTTTTAGGTTCAGGATCAACTTTTAAGGTTCCTTTTTTGACTATTTTCCTGGTAATCTCTTCTAATCTGACATTTTTGCCTTTTGCCTTGTAGTAATTCCAGATAGACTGAATGGCTGCTCCGAACGCTGCCGCTTCCTGTTCTTTCAGGGTTACGACTGGAGTTTTAAACACATCTGCAGTGATCTGGAGCCAGAGTCTGCTTTTGGCTCCGCCTCCAGTGGCTCTGATCTCTTTTGGCTTCAATCCTAAGACTCTCATTCTTGAGAATCCATAGCCGAGGTTGAGTATTGTTCCTTCCAGAATAGACCTGGCCAAAAAAGATGAGCTAAAGTTCTTCCTATTTAGACCAAAAAAAACCCCGCTGGAGAATGGAAGTACTGGTACTCTTTCTCCATCAAGAAAGGGAAGGAATAACAATCCTTCTGTCCCGCTTGGAGCCTTGGAAGCCATCTGCTCGAGCTCTTTGTTGGAGATATTAAAAATGGCTCTGAAGTATTCGGTTGTGTTGGTGACATTCATCGTGCAAAGCAGAGGAAGCCATCCTCCAGTGCTGTCACAAAAGGCAGCTATCTCGCCTTCAGGGTCAACGAATGGCTCAGAAAAATAGGAATAAATCGTTCCGGAAGTACCCAGGCTGAGCGTGCAAACACCTGGCGTGATGTTTCCTGTCCCGATAGCGCCCATCATGTTGTCCCCACCTCCGCTTGAAACTAACACATTGCCCAATCCAAAGATATGGGCGATTTCTTTTTTCAAATAACCTACAGGTTCATAAGGATGGGAGAGCTGGGGAAGCTTTCCTTCAAGTTCAGGGTCGACTGCTCTTATTGCCTCTTTATGCCACTGTTGTTTTCGGATGTCCATAAGACCTGTTCCGGAAGCATCCCCATATTCCATGTGTCTTTTTCCTGTTAAATAGAAATTAATGTAGTTGTGAGGAAGAAGAACAGTCGAGAGCTGACTGTAATTATCTGGCTCTTTTTTCTTCAGCCAGAGAATTTTGGAGGCTGTATATCCAACGGCAAGGCTAATACCGAGCTTTTTGATATAATTTCTATGACCACCCATTTTTTTTATGATAACCTCTGCTTCTTCTACGGTTGAAGTATCATTCCATAGTTTTGATGGTCTTATAGGTGTGCCATTTTTTTTTAAAGGGACAAATCCATGCTGCTGGCCAGAAACTCCGAATGAAACTACCTTTGAAGGATTGATTTTTGCGTTTTTTAATGCTTCTTTTAGCGCCGCTTTAAGAGCATCCATCCAGGTCTTAGGGTCCTGTTCACTTGCTCCAGGCTCAAGCCCGCTGATAAGTCGGTGGGGATGGTGTCCTCTTCCATGAACCTTTCCATCGAAGTCCACAATCAGGACTTTTGTTCCCTGGGTTCCTGAGTCAACTCCAATAGCATACATTTTTTCCTCTATTCTCTATTAGTCCATTTTCGCAGGCGATTTTCCTGTTGATATAAGGCATCAGAGAAATTATATCATCAGCTTTAACGTGGGGGCAACAGCGTGATTGAATTTTTTTTGAAAAAGTTTGTTTTTTTTTGATAGTTTGCTATAATTAAATTAAACCTTGTTGTGCTGGCTGGGCAGGGTTTTAAATAACCCTCCTTCAATATCCCCTTTTCGCTTATTTTCCCCATACCCAAGACAGCCAGCATTCTATCTTGTACTGATTTTTCTTTACCCGTTGTATTGCTTTTAATAAACTACTAAGTTTGAATGTTAATTCTTCTTTGATAAAAATGGAAAGCGAAGAAAAAATAGTAACAATCTGGAACAAAAATTTTATTGTTGCATTGTTCGGCTTTTTCTTTTTATTTATGAGTGTCACGCTTTTTTTCCTGTTTCCTCTTTTCCTTGAGCAGTTTAATCCATCAAAAAGCCAGATTGGAATGGTTATGGGGATTCATAGTCTTACGGCCATTTTTATTCGGCCTTTTTTCGGGCGCCTGATTGATATAAAAGGAAGAAAAAAAATATCTCTTTTTGGAATTGTCTTTTTAATTTTGGTTTTGCCATGTTTCCATCTTATCCATGATGCAGGCCTCCTGCCTGTTATTTTAAGAGCGCTGACAGGTATAGGGTGGGGGATTAGCATGACGGCCACTATTACTATTTGTTCAGATTTAGCACCTGTTGAAAGGTTAGCGCATTCCATGGGCATAATTGGAGTAGCTGGCCTTATTTCCTGTGCTTTAGGCCCACTACTTGCTGAAGAGATTATCAGTCGATTTGGTTTTAGTACTCTTTTTAATACTAGTTTAATTTTTCTTATTGTTTCTTTTTTGTGTATGTTATCGACAAAAGAATCCATCAGGCCTAATAATTCCAATCAATTTTACAAGTCAAAACCATTATGGGGCATTTCAATCGTTACTATTCTCTTAATATCCATGTTTCCTATTGCCCATGGAGCAGCAAGGGGAGCTGTTGTTCATTTTATAGCTTTATTCGGAAAATCTATCCCTCTTGATAGGGTGGGTCCCTTTTTTCTCAGCTTCTCAGGGGCAGCTATTCTGACTCGTCTTGGGATCGGCGGCCTGTCTGATAAATATGGCCGAAAGCAAATTTTATTTCCAGCCGCGTGTATTGTCGGCTTTAACTTGTTTCTTATTTCGCAAATTAGCTCATCCTGGCTGTTTGTCTTGACAGGTTTTATTGGAGGTTTTGGCCAGGGGCTTATTTTCCCTGCTTTGAGCACTTATATCATTGATATTCTGGGGCGGGAAAATAAAGGTTTGGCTTTAAGTTTGTACCTTGCCTTTTTTGATATTGGAATGGGATTTGGTTCAGTTTTTTTTGGATGGATTTCTGACCTTTATGGTTACAGAAAAATGTATCTTTTTGCTGGAATAGTCTTCTTTCTGGTGGCTGTGATATTTACCTGGAAAGCACCTTCCTCCACTTTGAAATTAGTGATGAAAAATTCAGGTGAACCTTGATTATTCACGAGTCGAGATCGCTGCAGACGTCGTTGCGAGGAGCGTAGAAGATTGCCACGCTGCGCTCGCTGGGGCTAGTCGTGGCTTACATTATCATAATTTTTGTATCTATATCAGCCTTGGCCCAACTGAAAATTAGCACACATATTTTCGTTAGTGTTACAAACATAACTATAGGAATTCTTGTTTTTTCTTTCGGAGCTTTATTTATTTTTGGCGCAAGAAACATAGTTGAGAACATACTTTCCGGTTATTATATCAGAAAGGATTTCAAGGAAGGGGACCATATTACCTGTGGAGATATAAAAGGGAAAATTGTGGAAATAGGCTCAATAAATACCGCATTAGAAGATGGAGAAAAAAGATGGATGTTCCCCAACAGTAAATTCATGAAAGAGATAGGGTTGAAAAAAATAAATCGGAATGATATAAATTGTATATCCCTGCATTTAGCAGGTTATAAAAATTTTTATTTAAGGAGGTCAGCATGAGTCAATTAACAACTTCTTTTTCAGCTACTCCTGAATTCTTTAAGGATATCACAGAACCTCTCCAAGCTGCCTGGCTAAAGATTGCTGAGATTGTAGGAGGACTTCTTCCTAAAATAGTGGGATTCCTCCTAATCCTCATCCTAGGATGGTTGCTGTCAAAGCTATTTGCCTTTCTTATTCAAAAACTTCTCCGACTGGCCAGAATTCACATTTTGTCCGAGAAAGCAGGAGTGGAAAAATTTCTACAGAAAGGAGAACTAAAAAGAGATGCTGTAAGCATTGTTAGTCGTATTGCCTATTGGTTTTTTATTATTATTACCTTTATCGTTGCGTTTAACTCAGTAGGTCTTACTGCCGTCTCCGATGTTCTTAATCAGTTGTTGCTGTATTTTCCAAATATATTCGTAGCCTTGGTCATTCTAATCATTGGATTTTATTTGGCTCGATTTGTATCAGGATTAGTTAAAGTGCTTGCTGGAAATATCGGAATCGAGAAACCGGATGTTGTCGGGAATACAGCTTACGCCATTGTAATCGTTTTTATCGTCCCGATCGTTCTTAACCAGCTTCGTATCGCCTCCGAAATCGTCACGAACACCTTTCTACTTCTCTTTGGAGCACTATGTTTAGCGTTAGCTATTGCGTTTGGATTGGGCAGTAAGGATTTAGTCACAAGCCTTTGGGAGAAAAGTAAGTTCGCAGAAAAAATCAAACCCAGGAAAGAATAGAAGAAGAGTCAATTTTTTACCTTGCCATTTAAGTTTTTTGAGGAGCAGAACTCCCTCATACAAGAGGGAGTTCTGTTCTGGTTATCTGGATATTTATAAAACTAATATGAGTACTAAGAGAAGCAAGACATAAAATAAAAGAATCATTATCTTCGCCCTCTCCATTTAAACTAGATTTTCCTAAATATAAATCGGCATATCTTTTTTAAATTTAGATGATAAGGTCGCGTATTTGTTCAAACTTGGGAGATGTCTCCAGATAAAAGGCTTATTTCTATGATGTTTTTGATTCGGAAGTAAAATATATAACTAAAATTCCTCTTAAAGAAAGGCCTCGTCTTTTGACAAAAATAAAATTTATTCCGTAGAAGAAGACGAAGAAAAATATCAGGTAGTTAAACGATATAATCTTTCTTGGAATTATTTAAGAATATTGAGCCAATAGAAGCCAATCACTTCAGGTCCACTATCTGTTATTTATACTGAATGTTTTGAAAGTATAAGGCTAGACTACAATTCGAGTAAAAATATTGAAAAGAATCAATTATAATGATATCACTGAATAAGGATAGAGTAATTCATGTCTAAGTTAAAAGAAAAACATAAATTTTAGGAGGAAATATGAATAGCTTATATTTTCTATTTCCGACATTGCTTGCCATATTGATTTCTTTCCTTTTTGTAAGGGCAGCGACCATCGCTTTAATGATGACAGGTTTAGATAAGAATAAAGCGAGATTTCAAGCTTTGTCTGCCTTTACAGGCACTGGTTTTACAACTAAAGAGGCAGAATCGGTTGTCAATCATCCCCAGAGGAGAAAAATCATGAGATGGCTTATGATAATGGGGAATGCAGGAATTGTAACAGTTATTATTACTGCAACCTCTTCACTGGCAACTAGCCAGGGATACCTGCTGCCATTGAATATTTTGATACTAATTGTGGGGATATTATTGATTTACAAACTCGCAAAGTATAGAGGATTTACTAGGAAATGGGAGCATTTCATTGAGAAAAAACTTATTAAATCACCTGTGTTTGAAGAATCGGCAACAGAAGACCTTCTTCATTTTTTAGAAGGCTACGGGGTTGTAAAAAAAATAATTCTTGAAGAATCTCCCTTACAAGGAAAATCTCTAGTGGAATCAAAACTGAATGAGAAAGGAATCTTAGTATTGGGGATTGAAAGAGATAAAAAGTGGATACCTACTCCAAAAGCGGCAGAAATAATTAAAAGTGGTGATAATTTAGTGATTTATGGTCCTCTTGAAGTATTAAAATCAAAATTGGAAGATTGATAGGTATAAGGAGGAAGCATGAAAGGTCTAAATAAATTTACCAGGAAAAGAGGTAAAAAAATTGGCCTCCCACCAGGAACTCCTATTTACACTGGAGAAAAAAAAGAAGAAAAGGTAAAGATTTCTATCATTGATTATACAAAAGACCAGGTTCAAGAGATGGAGGCCAAGAATATTGAGGAGTGTTTTCCATTCAAAGACAGCCCGAGCGTGACGTGGATTAACATAGATGGAATACACCAAGTTGATATCATTGAGAAAATCGGGAAACATTTTGAACTTCATCCATTGATTCTAGAAGATATTGTGCATCCACAGCAACGGCCTAAAATGGAGGATTTTGAACACTATATATTTATTGTTTTCAAGATGCTGCAATATGATGGAAAAGAAAATCTGATTAAGATGGAACAGGTTAGTCTGATAATGGGAAAAAACTATGTCATTTCATTTCAGGAAATGAGTGGAGACATTTTTGAACCTATTAGAAATAGAATCAGAAGCGGTAAAGGTCGAATTAGAAAAATGAGTTCCGATTATCTTGCGTATGCGTTAATGGATACAGTTGTGGATAATTACTTTATTGTTTTAGAAAATCAAGGAGAGAGGATTGAAGAACTTGAAGATAAAGTGGTGATTGATCCCAAACCTGAAACTTTACAGGAAATCCATAGATTAAAGAGAGATATGATTATTTTACGAAAATCGGTATGGCCTTTAAGAGAAGTTATAAATGGCTTGGAAAGAGCAGAATCATCACTGATTCATAAAGGGACACAAAGGTTTATCAGGGACGTTTATGACCATTCAATACAAATAATAGATACGGTTGAAACGTATAGAGACTTGTTGTCTGGAATGCATGACATGTATTTATCCAGCATCAGTAATCGAATGAATGATATTATGAAAGTACTCACCATTATTGCCACTATTTTTATCCCCCTGACTTTTATTGCAGGAATTTATGGGATGAATTTTAAATTTATGCCAGAACTAGAATGGCGTTGGGCTTATTTCGTGGTTTGGGGTTTAATTGTTGGGATTGTCATTTCTATGTTAATCTTTTTTAAAAGAAAAAAGTGGCTGTAAAGCCCTGGCTTCCCTAATTTCTGAGCCTTGACCCCTGATTTTCGGCAGTGTTATAATTTGAGTGTGATCTGGTCGGGGGGCAGAAAATGAAAGCCTACCTAAAACAAAGGGTGAAGTGGCTCGAAGATCAAGGTCTAAATAGGGTCAAAAACGCCAGAAGATGTGTACATCATTACTATGATAAATTCTGTAGGTGTAAGAAGAAAAAACGAATGGACTTCTGGCTGGATTGGTGTTCAGAGTGTTATTGCTTATATTATCAAGAGAGGTTTTAACCTTGACCTTTTTATGAATAATCCAGGTTGCTTATTTTGCGTAATATCCAACTCGATGCCTAATTCTGTAATCTTTATTTTTCACCTTGACTGTTATACGTTTAAATTTTCCATCTCTAATATAATTCTTTGGGGAATAGTACAGGATGTAATAATATTGTGAAGTGTCTAAGGCATTCTTGAATCCAACTGCAGGATTTTGAGAATTATCAATAATCCCTCCGGTTGCTTTAGCTGCTTCTGATAACGTACTGAAAACATCTTCGGATTGTTCTCTCATGTGTATGCCGGAGATATTCTCCGGAGTCTTATTCATATAAATGAAATTAAATAAAATTGAGGAGTCAGCAAAAGCTTCTTTTATTTTGTCAGTTTCAAATTCGATATCTCTGTGATAGGCTTGAAACAGGTCTTGCAGCCCGCCCATAATATTCGGATCGTCCTGATAAATACTCATCATTCTATTTAAAGTACTGGACTGTATTTCAGGCCTGAATTCTCTCTGGTAAAAGAAAAAGACGATATTTTCTCCCTCTTGTCTTTTCAGGATATTTGCAAACTGAATAAGCATTTTATCATTGACAATACGGAGGTCTTCCATCTTTTGTAATGTTTCTCTGTATCTTGGCAGGAGCATTTCAAGGCCGAACATACTGGATGAAGAATCAGTTTCCATATCTTTTATTGTAGGCATTTCACCTCCTGAACTGCTCGCTATTCCTCTAACAATCCTTTTGAGGTCTTTCATTAAATTCCTGTATTGCATGGCTCCGATATTTGTGTCCTTCCTTACGATTTTTTGCATTTCTTTGGAGATAGTTTCTCTAGGCATTGTTTTAATGGCACTGCTGGGAAGATTGTACCTTTTTACAGATGTCCATATCATAAGAGTATCTTCTGGCTGAAGCACCTGATGGATAAAGTAGTTTATGGCTTCTTCCATTTTGGGATTATAATCTATTGTCTGGAAGAGAAGATAATAATGTCTTGAAAGAGCGGGATTGTATCGTTTGAGTGTTTCCTCTCTTTCTATTTTCGATTTTTTGACAAGATATAAAGCTTCGATCTTCTGAAGTATGCCATCTTCATACACTTCAAAATCCTCTATTGTTAGATTGTCGACAAATTGATTTCCATCCAGAACTCTTGCTGAGACTTCGATATTTGTTACTACGACCTCATGTCTTTCAACTTGGGCAAAAAGAATAAAAGTTAGTAATAAAAATACTATTGCGAAGATTATTTTTTTCATTTTATGTCCTCCCTTTTTAAGCACTATTTTATATTATAGCTTTTATACCTTTGGAAAGGAATAGTCTGATAAGTTGTCAAAATAATAAAGGCAAATAATGTGCCAAGTGAAAATTAGTTAGAACACAATCCAAAAAATATTTTTTTACTCAAGGAAAACCAGGTGTAGTCTTAAGAGACAGATGAAAGGCAAGAGTGAATTTTATGTTTAAATTTTATAAATATCTTTACAGCAGTAAAAAAATGTTACAATCTCAATTCGAGTAATAACCCTTCCGGTGCGTGACCTTATAGTCTAAGTTTTTCGTTCTGACTGTTATTGTTTTAAATTTTCCATCTTTTATGTAATTTTTGGGGGAATAATAAAGGAGATAGTATGATTCAGAAATTGCTGCAGCATTTTTGAAAGCGTAAGATGGATTTTGAGAACTGTCGATTATTCCTCCCGTGGCTTTTGCTACTTGTGAGAAAGCGCTGAACATATCTTCAGATTGTTCTCTCATGCGGATTCCAGAGACATTCTCAGGCTCTTTGTGCATAAAAATTAAATTAAAGGAAAGAGAGGAATCAGCAAAGGCTGTTGTTATTTTATTTACGTCAAAACTGACAGATCTTCGGTAGAGTTGAAAAAGGTTTTGCACCTCGCCTATGATTTCAGGCTTATCTTGATTAAGACTTGTTAATTTAGTGAGGATATCTGAAGTTATCTCAGGCCTGAATTCCCTCTGGTAAAAGAAATATACATTTTTTGGCCCTGTTTGCTTTTTCACCTGTGCAGCAAACCTGATAAATTTGGTTTCATCCACAAGCCTGAGTTGCTCCATCTTTAGTAAGGTCTCCTGGTATCTCTGAAGAAGGGTTTCAAGATCAAATCCTCCGGTTATAGATTCGGATTCAAAACCCAGATTAACGGTCCCTGCTCCTTGTGTAGATGCAGATATCGATCTGACAAGCCTTCTAAGGTCATTCATCAAGCTCCTGTAATTTGCGGCTCCCATCTTTGTATCTTTCCTTAGGATACTCAACAATTCACTGGAGAGACGTTCTTTTGATTTAGTTTCAAGGGCTTTTTTAGAGAGAGCGTAGGTATCCATGGGTGTCATAATAGTAAGAGTATCTCCTGGAAGGAGCACTTGATTGAAAAGGTGGCCTGAAGCTTCTGCAAATTTGGGATTATAGTCTGTTATCTGGAAGATGAGATAAAAATGCCTTGTTAGAGCTGGATTAAATCTTTTGAGCGCTTCTTCTCTTTCAATATTTGTTTTTCTAATAAGATAGAGAGCTTCAATCTTTTGATGCTCGTAATTTTCAAACAGTTCAAAATCCTCTATAGTAAGATGATCGACAAATCTTTCTCCTTCAAAAACTCTTACGGGGACGACAACATTTGTTACTAAAACTTCATGTTTCTCAATTTGAGAGAAAAGGCAAAAGGATAATAATAAAAGAGCGAGCGGGAAAATAAATTTTTTCATTTTTAATCCTCTTTTTTATAAATTATTTATATATTATATTCTTTTTTTTCCAGGAAAGAAAAGGGCTGAGGATTGGCCATAAGAATAAAAATTCGCTTTACTGTTTGTGTTGTTATAATATCTTTGAATAACGATTTAATAAGCAAAATAACCAGCACGATGGGTAACTTTGTAATTTTTATTTTTCAATTTGATCTTTATCTTTTTAAATTTCCCGTCATACTCATAATTTTTGGGCGAATAATAGAGGAGGTAATAGTTTTCGGATGCTTCCAGAGCTTTTTGAAATAAAAAAGCAGGATTAGAGGAGCTTTCTACAAATCCTCCTGTTGCGTTTGCCATCTCCTTAAAAGGCTGGTAGATGTCTTCTGAATGTTCTTCAAAGTATATTCCGGGCAAGATCGGCGGCGGCTTTGTAATAAATAAAAAATGTATTGATGTTGAGGAATCTGCATAAGCTTGTTTTACACGATCGACATCAATGGAAACAGTTCTTCCGGAAAGAGTAGAAATTTGTGACAGAGTTTGCATGACAAATTGATTTTTCATGTGTAAATTCATATATTCGTTTAAAATCCTGGGTTCTATCTGTGGAATGTATTCTCGCTGGTAAAACAAAAAGACATATTTCTGTCCTTCTTTATCTTTTAGGAATTGTGCAAACTCTAAAAGTTTCATCTGTTCGACACTTCTTAATATTTCTAGCCTTTTCAAGAGGGATGCATAGTTCCAGAGCAATTCATCTAAATCCATGCCAACATGTTGAAGTGAAGTAAAAGAGTCAAGCTCTTTAGGTGGTGCGGCTCCTTCTCCAAAACCTGTTTGAGTTTCGGGATCTGTTTGGATTCCTGCTGTTAGAGACCTGGCTAAAGATGTAAGTTCAGCAAGAGTTGCCCTGTATTCCGAATTCCCAGTCAAAGAATCTTTTCTTATTAATCCTCTTAATTCCATCACGATTTCTTCTCTTGTTGTAACTCCTAAGGCTTTATTCTTTAATCTGTATGTTTTCATTGGAGTTATGATATAAAGATTATCTCCGGGAAGAATAACATTGTGGACAAAATAATCTACAGCCTCGCCCAGCTTTGCTGTATACTCTGCCACTTCAAAAAATATAAAAAAGTTCCTTGAAGTTTCAGGAGAGAATCTTTTCTTTTCCTCGCTTCTCTCTATGGCTCTCTTTTTTATCAGATAGACAGCTTCTAACTTCTGAGGGATGCCGTCCTCAAAGACTTCAAAATCGTTTATGGTTAAGTTGTCTATAAATGCCCCGCTTTTAAACACTCTAACCGGCACTTCTATGTTGATTACAACAGATTGTTTAATAAATATCTCCTGGGAAAACACAGAGATACTTAGGATAACAAGGGCTGTTATTAAAAGTGTTTTTTTCATTATATTTTCTCCCCTAATTTAAAAGAAAAAACTCGTTAAAGCCAAAAAACATTTAAATTTTCTGCTTGTCTTCTTTATTTATCTTTTTAGTTGTACTAAATCATTAATATTATAGTGCAAGTAACATGCCAATTAAAAGCAGATAAAATTGTTAGTTGTGGTTATTTTTTTGTCCACAATGGGGGACAAATATGTTTCTTTTGGCAAAAAAGAAGACAAAAATACATCGGATTAACTTACCGCTTTTTTCTGATTCGTTCAAATCCTGATACACAAACAAATTCAAGTTTTTCTTCTTTTTCCAACTCGTCAAACAAGAGGTTTAAGCCAAGAATGTCGCTGGAGATATGACCTGCAATGACAACATTTAACTTTGCTTTTTTTGCATTTTCGAGATGCTCTTCACTTAGATGCATAAGGACGAGCGTACTGATACCGCTGTTTGCGTATTTTTCAAAGATCTCTTTTGAACCTTCAGTGCCTCCGGTCATATCAATATAAATTTTTCCACATTTACTGTTTTCAGATCCACTCACTATTTTGGGTGGGACTTGTAATTTGGATAATTTTTTGTATTCAGGGATATTCTTTAATATGTCCATTATATCTTTTAATTTATAAGGTTTCTCTTTTTCGAATGTTGTTTTTAGATAATTTGTGACACAGTTGTCAGCTGGTGTATGAATGCACATCATGGGAATTCCCAATATTCTGGTTATATCCACAGCCCTGTTATGGTTCACTGGCATGAGCCTTCTTTCTATTTCACTGATTCTTTTTTCCATTAGCTGTTCAGCCACACTTATTGTTATTCCATAGTTAGCCAGCAGATCCGCCTGAAGCTTCATAACGTCGTAGAGCTGGGCGAGGGCATAACCTTCAGGATGATGGGAAATTATCAGGTCTATCTTTTGCTTCAGTTCTTTGTTCAAAATGTAGGTAAGGAGTATCTCCCCGCCTTCCATGTCAATTCCAACAATTACTTTCTTAACATCTGTGTTGAGGTCTCCATACAGGACTCTTGAATCAGAAAAAGGATTAGACAATCTATCCTTGTCATAGTATTCGGCTTCTTCATCTTTAAGTTTTTTATGTTTTTCTTTTTCGTCCTTTAGTATTCTTTTAATTTCCTCTTTCCCTCTTAAATCGTTTTTTATCCCTATCTCGACAGCTTTTTTGTATAATTTTTCAAGTTTCATTTTAGAGCTCCTCTATTTTTGGGTTATTCTTTTCTATCTATAACATTCCCAGCCTTGCTTTTTGACCAAAGTTGTCAAAACATATCTTATTATAACCGAATATATAAATTAAAGAGAATTTTTCAGAATCGCTCAATTTGACTCTTTTCTTTTTAATTGTTATTCTCATTTCAGATAAGCCAATGGAGCGACCTGGGTAATGAAATGCCCGAAATGTAACGAAGAAAATCCTGCTGGCAGCCGTTTTTGCAACAAGTGTGCTACTCAGTTTGTTCTTACCGAAGGGGCGCCCATCTCCCACACTAGAACCCTGGAAATGCCCTCACAAGAACTGGATGTGGGGAGTATTTTTGCTGGAAGATATCAGATCATCGAAGAGATAGGCAGAGGCGGTATGGGAAGAGTCTACAAAGTTCTCGACAAGGATATAGATGAGAAAGTGGCTTTAAAGCTCTTGAATCCAGAGATTGCTTCTGATGAAAAAACAATTAAGCGCTTCCGAAATGAATTGAAGTTTGCCCGCAAAATAACTCACAAGAATGTGTGCCGGATGTATGACCTCAATGAAAAGGAAGGAACTCCATACATCACCATGGAATATGTTCCTGGCGAAGATCTAAAGAGCTCCATAAGAAGAATGGAGCAGTTAACTATTGGAAAAGCTGTCAGCATAGCCAAACAAATTTGTGAAGGACTGGCCGAAGCCCACCGGTTGGGAGTTGTTCACCGGGATTTAAAGCCACAGAACATCATGATTGATAGCGAGGGAAATGCACATATTATGGATTTTGGAATATCTCTTTCCCTTGAAGCAAAAGGTGTGACAGACGCAGGAATGATAATAGGGACTCCTGAGTATATGTCACCTGAGCAGGTAGAAGGCAAACAAGCAGATAAGCGTTCAGATGTCTATTCTTTGGGAGTGATTATTTATGAGATGGTGACCGGGAGAGTGCCTTTTACAGGGGACACAGCTTTAAGTGTAGCCTTAAAACATAAGAGCGAAATACCTCAAGAACCAAGGAAAGTCAATGCCCAGATTCCGGGAGATCTAAACAAGGTAATTCTTAAATGCATGGAAAAGAATAGGGAGAAAAGGTTTAAAGGGGCAGATGAGCTCCTTACTGAATTAGTCAAAATAGAACAGGGAATACCTACTGCTGAAAGAGTGATTCCCAAGAGAATACCCCTCACTGCAAAGGAGATAACAGTCCAGCTCAAGGTGAAGAAGCTGTTTGTCCCGGCTATAGTTGTTATTGCTCTTGTTATAATTGTGTTGGCTGTTTCGAAGCTTATTCCCAAAAAGCAAGCTGTTCCTATCCCATCTGACAAACCTTCCCTTGCTGTTATGTACTTTACGAATAATACCGGAGATGAGAATCTGGATCATTTGAGGACCATGTTTTCTAATCTGTTAATTGCAGACATTACTCAATCAAAATATATCAGGGTATTGAGTGAGCAGAAACTCTACAGTATTCTAGACCAACTCAATCAGCTGGAAGCGAAAAGTTATTCTTCAGATGTTCTCAGAGATGTCGCAGTTCGGGGGGGAGTCAGTCATATACTGCAGGGAGCTTATGCCAAGCTCGGAAATGAATTCAGAATCAATGTTGTGCTTCTGGAGGCAAGCACTGAGGAAACTGTAGGTTCAGAAACGGTGCAGGGAGAAGGGGAGGAGAAACTCTTCTCAATGGTGGATGAGCTGACAAAAAAAATCAAGGCAAGTTTTAAGCTTTCAGAAGATGTGATCGCTCAGGACATTGATAAAGAAGTGGGGAAGATCACAACCAGTTCTCCTGAAGCTCTCAGATATTATATCGATGCAAGGAAGTATCACAATAAAGGAGATTATAATCAAAGTATCCAGTTAATGAACAAAGCAGTTGCCATTGATACTGAGTTTGCCATGGCTTATAAAGGCATAGCGTCATCTTATCACAATCTTACTAGATTTTCCGAAGAAAGGAAACAGCTTCAAAAAGCTTTAGAGCTGATAGATCGGGTATCGGATAGAGAACGATATCTCATTCAAGGTGATTTTTTCGGACAGTCAGAAGATACATATGATAAAGCGATCAAAGCATACAATAAATTAGTGCAGCTTTACCCGGATGACAGAGTAGCAAATATCAACCTTGCCAGAATGTACATGAGTTTAGAGGAATGGGATAAATCCATTGAACGATTTGAAGTTTTAAAACAGGCTCGGATTGACTCCTTTTTTATATATACAAATCTAGCAATCGTATATTGGTATGAGGAAGATTATGATAAAGCTGGAGAAGTACTGGAATTTTATCTGGAGAATTTTTCGGACAATATTATTATAAGAGGTCTTTTAGCCTATAATTATCTTTTTAAAGGGGAATATACATCTGCAATAACTGAAGTGGATAATGCGATTTCCCTTGATCCAACTTTTCCGAGAAATACTTATATAAAAGGTGACATTTATTATGTAGGAGGGAATTTTATTGAAGCCGAAAAAGAATACCAGAAACTTATAGGAACAGTAGAGAATGCGGGGCAATTAGTCGGTAGGGACAGATTAGGAGCTTTATATTTATCACAGGGAAAATTTGAGAAATCTGAGAGCCAGATCAAACAGGCAATTGAACTAGCAGAAAAGCTCGGTGAAAAAGGGGGGAAATCGGAATTCCATCTCCAATTAGCATATAGATATATATTATTGGGAAGATTTGAGGAGGCTCTGGAAGAGAGTGAGAAGGCGTGGAGCTGTGCTGTTGAGGCAAAAGACCCAGAATATCAAAGAAGTGTTTTGGTACTTAAAGGATTGGTTTACCTAGGGAAAGGAGCAATGAATGAGGCACAAAATATTGCAGCGGAGCTTAAAAAACTGACTCAAAAGGGATTACACAGGAAACTGATAAGAGACTACCATTATCTTAATGGAAGAAAAGAGTTAAAAAAGAATAATTTTTCAAGAGCCATCAAGGAATTCGAGAAAGCCCTATCTCTCTCATCTCTTCAACATTCATTTAGCGCATTATATCTTGATTCTTTAGCTTTGGCTTATTACAAAGCAGGAGATTTAGACAAAGCACAAGAGCAGTACGAAAAGATTATTTCCTTGACCTATGGCAGGATTTCTTATGGAGACATATATGCCAGGAGCTTCTATATGCTGGGTAAAATTTGCCAGGAGAAAGGCTTGAAGGAAAAAGCCTTAGAATTTTATAGAAAATTTCTCGACCTCTGGGAAAGTGCTGGCCAGGATTTTCCTGAAATACCCGATGCAAGGGATCAACTTACTGCCCTCCAGACAGAGTAGCTTTTCCATTACTTGTTTAGTCCAATTTTTTGCGATAGGTCATCTTGTGAGTTCCAGTTTCCTGAATTTTTTCTTTAAAATTCAGTTGTTTAAAATGAATAAATTGTTGTATAATACCCAAGATTTTAAAGCCTCGGAAATAATGTTTTTAATATTTGCTTATTTTCTTTAAATAAATTGAATAAGTTTTTTCCATAACTTATCCAAATTATTTGTTATAAAAAAGGAGGTGTACATGAAAGGAATTGAAAAAAGGATCAGTGCGGGAAATTTGTTCTTCCTCTGTCTCTGTGTTTTTCTGATGGCTGGGTTCTTATCTCTCATTTCCTGCTCAAGCAAAAAGAAGGCAGAAGAGGCAGCTCAAAAAGATACTCAGATTCAGGACTTACAAGCAAAAGTTAATGGATTGCAAAAAGATGTTGCTGCAAAAGATGCTGAGATCAATCAGTTGAAAAGTGATAACGAAAGTCTCAAGAGGCGTATTCCATTATCATGGGAAGTGCAGGAGGGAGATAGTCAATGGAGGATTGTTTATGATTACCTCACCGAGAAACGGGGATTATCGGATGAGGATGCAAGAGCAGTACTGAGAGATATTCCTTTGACGGATCAGATACTTGTTGGTTTTAAAGTCGGGAATTACAGTGATGGTATAGACTATGCAAGCTTTCTTGCGCAGGGAGAGGCAGCTCTTTCCCCTGGTGACATGCAGAGAATAGAGCAGACGAACATAGAGGCTGAAAAAGTTAAATTGAGGAATAAAATTGCTGAAGAGAGAATAAAAGGTCAGGAAGAGAATGCAGGGCTCAAGGATAAAATAAGAGAACTGGAAAATGAGTATAAAGCACTAAAATCCCAGAGTGCATCTCTCAAAGAAAAAGCAACAGAAATAGAGAGCCAAAATAAAGATTTTGAGTCAAAATTAAATTCTGTTTATTACATTGTGGGCACTAAGAGTGGTCTTAAGGCGAAGGGGAAAGAATCTCTTGGAGAAGTCAGTTTTGCAGATTTACAAAACAGAATTGACCTCCGTGAAGTCAATGTAATTGAATTGAATGCAGGGGACGTTGGCATTTCCACAATAAAAAAAGTGACGCTTTTGCCAGAGACCTTGGATGATAACAGGGATTATCGTGTTGAGATTTCAGGCGGTGGGCAATCCGCGAAAGTTCATCTGCTGAACAAGGATAAATTTCTCCTCGCTCGCATTATTGTAGTTGTAAGCTAAGGCTGCCTTCAGACTCCAAGAAAGTTTTAACAATTTATTAAGACGCATTATTCTGTAAAAAATCTCAGTTTAAGGGGAAAAATAAGTAAAATTATGAGCTGTTTTCTGAAATATTAAAAGGTAAGCTGAGTTCGATTCTAATTTGATGTAGATTTTTAAATTTTTCCTGTGCTATAAATTATTCAGTGAGAATTAGGAGGATAAAATGAAAATAGTAAGCATTATCGGAGTTCTTCTTATTTTAATGTTTGTTTTTTCCAGTTGCATCCCAGGCCCAAATAAGCTTGAGAAAACTCCAAACAGAGAAGGGAAGATTGCCGGATTCTTGAAAGGGCTGTGGCATGGTTTTATTGCACCAATAACATTTATTATATCCATATTTAAAAAGAGCGTACGTTTTTATGAGGTTCATAACAATGGATTCTGGTACAATTTTGGTTTTGTCCTTGGTGCCGGTCTTTTCTTAAACGGCGGTATATTTGGTACAAGGCGAGCAAGAAGAAAGAAGAAGCAAAAAGAGTCGAAGATGAACAAAGCTTAAATGCTGGATTTTTTTAAGACAAAGCCCACAGGGAGGTAAGAACTAAAAATAGTTTTCAGAATTTCACTGGAAGCCAGGGTTTAAAAGCCCTGGCTTCCTTTTAGGGCCTATTAAGTCAAATACGCTTTATCTCCTTTTAGCATCATCCGCTTGAACATTTCTCACTTTTAAAATATCCTCGCGTATAAAAACACAAACAATCTGATATGGTCCCAAAATAGTCACAGGTATATTTTAGATACCTTATAAGTAATTTATTATAATAATTTATGGAGATAGGAAGAAGGTAATGCCGAAGAGGGGACTCGAACCCCTATTCCCGAATATCAGGAACTAGCCCCTCAAGCTAGCGTGTCTACCAATTCCACCACTTCGGCATCAAAACCTGGGAGGCTTTTTTAAGCAATAAAACTTATCTTTTAAAATAGGGTTGTCTGACCTTTAATCTTTTTTCTTTTTTACCGGGCTTTTTTGTTCCTTTTCCTTTTTTGGCTCTGGTGTCTGGGCTTCCTTATTTACAGGCTCTTTTATTGTCTCTGTAACCGCTGCAGCATCCTTTACAGGTGCTTCTTCACCTTTTACTGCGGATCTTGTTCCTTTTGCAGAAAGCATCCAGAGCCCAAGAGAAGTTAGCATAAATAGTATGGCACAGGTTGTAGTCATTTTGGACAGAAGATTTGCTGCACCGCGGGGTCCAAAGACCGTCTGGCTGCCTCCACCGCCAAAGGCTCCTGCAAGGTCTGCAGATTTTCCTGATTGAAGAAGAACAGCAATGATGAGAATGAAACAAGCAATAATGTGAATTGCTGTGACTATAGAACTCACTTTTTCTCCTTATAAGCCTTTATGGCTTCTTTTGCGATTTGAACAAATGAGTCAGCTTTTAGTGATGCTCCTCCGACTAATGCTCCGTTTATATTGTTTTCTTTTAGTAAAGAATATGTATTGTCCGGTTTTGCGGAGCCGCCGTAGAGGATTATAGCACATGAAGCTGTTTTTTTTCCATATTTTTCTACCAGCTTCTCTCTTATAAAGCTGTGAACCTCCTCTGCTTGAGCGGGAGTGGCTGTTAAACCTGTTCCGATGGCCCAGATAGGCTCATAAGCGATAATTATCTTGCTGATCTCTTCACTCCCCAGTCCTTCTAATCCTGAATTTATCTGGGATTCGACTTTATCTATTGTTTTCCCTTTTTCTCTTTCTTCAAGAGATTCTCCTAAACACATGATTGGATAAAGTTCGTAAGCTAAGGCAGCTCTGATTTTTTTATTGACTGTCTCATCCGTTTCATCAAAATATTGCCGCCTTTCTGAGTGGCCGATTGTAACATACTGACAGCCGGCGTCTTTAAGCATCGGTGCGGAGACTTCACCTGTAAATGCTCCTTGCTCCTCCCAGAAAAGATTTTGAGCTCCGAGCTTGATGGTGCTTCCCTCGATCACTTTTTTCACTTCGCTCAGAGCGGTGAAGGGGGGAATAACAACAAGTTCTGCGTCATTAAATTCCGGACTTTTTTCTTTAAGGGCTTTAACCAGCTCCACAGCTTCAGGGATTGTCTTAAACATTTTCCAGTTTCCTGCAATGAATGGATTTTGATTATTGGCTATCATATTATTCCTCCGTTAGTGCTTCTATACCTGGGAGGGTTTCATTGGCTATAAATTCCAAAGAAGCACCCCCTCCAGTTGAAATATGAGAGATTTTTTCACTGACTCCCGCTTTGTAAACAGCGGCAACAGAATCTCCTCCTCCAATGATAGAAAGGGCTTCAGAAGCAGCCACTGCCTCAGCAATTTTTGTTGTACCGTTAGAGAATTTGTCGATTTCAAACACTCCCATAGGGCCGTTCCAGAAAATGGTTTTTGATTCGGAAATAATCTTTGAATATTTCTCTATTGTCTCCGGCCCGATATCAAGGCCCATTAGGTTTAAAGGAAGAGGAAAAGAGTCTACGGTTCTGCTTTCTTCTTCGGGCTCTGCTTTAGCTGCGACAATATGGTCAGAAGGAAGATAAAAATTGACTTTTTCTTCATTGACGCGGTTTAAAATGATACGGGCAAGGTCAATTTTGTCTTCTTCAACAAGGGAGTTTCCCACTTCATATCCCTGCGCTTTGAAAAACGTGTAAGCCATAGCGCCGCCTATAAGGATACTGTCAGCTTTTTTTAAAAGATTTTCAATAACAGGAATCTTATCAGAGACTTTTGCTCCTCCGAGAATGGCAGTATATGGTTTTTCGGGAGAAAAAACAGCTTTGCTTAAATAGTCCACTTCTTTTTTAACGAGAAAGCCAGCCACTGATTTTTTCACATACTGGGTAATGGCGACAACCGAGGCATGAGCCCTGTGACAGGCACCGAATGCATCGTTGACATAATAGTCGACATCTTGAGCTAAATGCTGGGCAAAACAGGAATCGTTTTCCGTCTCTTCGCTGTGAAACCTGACATTTTCCAGAAGAAGCACCTGGCCTTCTTTAAGCTCTCTTTTCAGCTTTGTGACTTTATCCCCGAAAACATCCGGAGCAAGAGTGACTTGCAAAGAAATAAGCTCTGAAAGCCTCTTGGCCACAGGCTTAAGGCTGAGCTTAGGATTGTATTTTCCTTTAGGTCGTCCAAGATGGGAAACGATTATTAATTTTGTTTTTTGTTCTAAAAGATATTTTATTGTGGGGAGAGCTGCCTTGATCCGGGTATCATCTCTGATACTGCCTTCTTCATCCAGCGGGACGTTGAAGTCGACTCGAAGGAAAACTCTTTTTCCCTGGCAGTCTATATCTTTGAGGGAAAGCATGGATTTTTAACGAGAGATGTATTTGATCAAGTCTCTCATGCGGCATGAATATCCCCACTCGTTGTCATACCAGGCAAGGACTTTCACTAAATTCTCATCTATTATCCTGGTGAATAGGCCATCCACAATGGCTGAGTGGGAATTGGCCATAAAATCAACTGAGACAAGGGGTTCTTCTGTGTACTGGAGGATTCCTTTTAAATTGCCTTCAGAAGCTTTTTTGAAGGATTCGTTTACTTCTTCTGCGTTTACGTTTTTCTTCAAGAGAGCGACCAGATCAACGAGGGAAACATTGGCAGTGGGAACTCTTATGGATATACCGTCGATTTTCCCCTTGAGTTCAGGAATAACAATTCCCACAGCTTTAGCGGCGCCGGTTGTGGTGGGAATTTGAGAGACGGCTGCTGCCCTGGCTCGACGAAAGTCTTTATGGGGAGAATCAAGAATTTTTTGATCGAGTGTGTATGCATGAATTGTGGTCATGAAGGCTTTCTCTATACCGTAATCCTGATGGAGGATTTTGACTACCGGAGCCAGGCAATTAGTAGTGCATGAAGCATTGGAGATGATGTTGTGCTTCTCTGGATTGTATGTTTCCTCGTTTACGCCCAATACAATAGTGGCATCCGGTTCTATGGCAGGGGCAGAAATGATAACTTTTTCAGCTCCACCCTGTTCGATATGTTTGATAGCATCCTGTCTTTCCCTGAATAAACCTGTAGATTCAATGACAAAAGAAACCCCCAGGTCTTTCCAGGGGAGATTTCCCGGGTCTTTTTCAGAGAGTACTTTTGTTTTTTTGCCGTTGACTATCAGGGCATCTTCAGAGGTTTGAATATCTGCCTCGAGAATCCCAAGAACAGAATCGTATTTGAGAAGATAAGCAAGAGCCTTGGAATCAAAGATATCATTAACGGCTACAATATCAAAGTCAGGGTCTTGGTAAGAGGCACGAAAAAAATTTCTGCCTATACGACCGAACCCGTTTATTCCAATTTTTAAAGTCATGTGAAACCTCCTCTTTTATTTCTTTTTCTCTATTAACATAAAAAATTGTTTAAATCAAATGAAGACCCCAAATAATGTCAAGGCAAAGTGAAAATGTCCTATTCTTAGCAACGTAAAAATGTCCGGTTTTGTCATTCTCTAAATCCTCTCTAGATAGGAGTTATGGTGAAGTGAAGGTGTATGTCTTCTCCAGCGAGGAAAATCCACTTATTCCTCGGCTCGCTCTCCTCTTTGAGGAACCAAACCCGCTCGCCTCCGGATGGCTTCCTAACCAGATTGCCTGACTTCCAAAGAAATTGTCACGGAAATAAGGATGCTTACGACCCTAAATAATGTTGGGACGCAACCTCTTAATTATGGTAAAATTCTCAATAAATATGGACGTGTCTTGAATCAGCAGAATCAAAGGAGCACCTATGAAAGTCCTAACTTCAAAACAGATGAAAGAGATTGACAGGACAGCCATCGAAGAAATAGGTATATTAGGTCCTATTTTGATGGAGAATGCTGGCTTACAGATCGTCAAAAGGCTCAGGGAAAAGTTCCCTAATGTGAGGAATGAGAAGGTTGTGATTTTGGCCGGCAAAGGAAACAATGGCGGTGATGGCTTTGTTGTAGCACGGCATCTTTATAATGAGGGATCAGATCCATGTGTTCTGCTCCTGGCATCGAAGGGAGAAGTAAAGGGTGATGCTGCAGTGAATTTAAAAATAGCTGATAAAATTGGAATAAAAATAAACGAAATATGTACTCCTAAGGATTGGAACAAGCAGAAAGAAAAAGTTTTTTTATCCTCAGTGCTTGTTGATGCAATCTTCGGGACTGGCCTTGCTCAGCCTGCTCGAGGGCTTTACGAAACAGTCATCGAAGATATTAACAGATCAAAGGCTTATAAAATAGCGGTTGATATCCCATCCGGTTTATCCTCAGATACTTTTCAAATTATCGGGCCCTGCGTGAAGGCAGATTTAACTGTGACATTGGCTGCTCCCAAAATCGCCCATATCTTTCCTCCAGCAGAAGAGTGTATCGGAGAGTTAGTGGTGGCTGACATAAGCGTTCCGGGTTATCTGTTCGATAACGATAATCTCAAGCTCGAGTTAGTAGAGGAAGAGGCTATTTTGTCTTATTTTAAGAGACGGAAAAAGGATACTCATAAAGGGACATACGGCCATCTTTTTGTTCTCTCCGGCTCTATTGGGAAAACGGGAGCAGCGGTAATGGCAGGAAAAGCAGCTTTAAAAATGGGAGCAGGTCTGGTAACAGTAGGAACACCAGAAAGCTGTCTTCCAATAGTGGCTCGTTCTTCAGTTGAATTGATGACAGAGCCTTTGCCGGAAACATCGGAGAAGACTCTCTCGTCTGATGCTCTGAAAAAAGTCCTGAATCTCCTTGAAGGCAAGGATGCTTTATTGATCGGGCCAGGGATATCTACCAATAAATCAACATCCGAACTTGTCCTTTCACTTTTGCCAAAGGTTAGAGTGCCTGCTGTTGTGGATGCAGATGCTTTAAATATCCTGGCTTCGAAGCCTGCATTATTAAAATCTTTACACCAGCCTGTTGTGCTCACTCCTCATCCTGGCGAATTCGCCCGGCTCCTAAATCTTTCTACTAAAGATGTGGTGGAGAAGAAACTGGAGCTTGTGCCCCAATTTGCCGAAAAATATGGAGTTCACCTCGTGTTGAAGGGCTACAGAACTCTTATTGCCGCTCCTGATGGGAGGGTGTTTATTAATCCAACTGGAAATCCGGGGATGGCTACTGCTGGCTCTGGTGATGTTTTAAGTGGAATGATTGCTTCTATGATGATACAGGAAAAAAATCTTCTTGAGTCCATTCTGGCTGCTGTTTATATTCATGGCTTAAGCGGTGATATTGGAGCTGAAAAGCTTGGAGAGAAGCCCTTGACTGCTGGTGATATTATCCGCTATCTTCCTTCAGGAATTAGACAGTTGGAAATTAAATAATTCATATTTGGTTTATGACTCTATAGCTCCATTACTAAGGGATAAATAGATTTAGAAATAGTTTTTGACCATTCCGAGTTAGAGACAAAATGAAGAATAAGAGAAACGGGAGAGAAAAAAAAGAATACAGGACGAATTCTGAAGAAGAGACCTTTCTTTTAGCCAAGAAACTGGCTAAGAATTTTAATGGACAGGAAGTGGTGCTTTTAACAGGGGAACTGGGATCTGGTAAAACGATTTTTACCAAAGGTTTAGCAGCTGGATTGGGTATCAAAGATGTCCACCAGGTCTGCAGCCCTTCTTATACTCTCATTAACATCTATCAGGCAAAATATCCAATCTTTCATGTTGACCTTTATCGCCTGGGAAAAGATAAAGAAATTTTAGACCTGGGGTGGGAAGATTATCTCGGTCAAGGTGTTGTCATCGTTGAATGGGCAGAGAAGATAAAATTTGATATAGACGGGATTCACGTGGCTTTGTTTATGGAAGAAAAAGACCAGAGAAATATAATAATCTCCTAAAAACTTGTAGCCTCATAATCCAACCTCAAAGCTTAGAATTTGTAGGAAGCATCTTTATTTCCGTGAT
>JADHWO010000140.1 GCA_016783445.1 Candidatus Aminicenantota bacterium | reverse complement strand
ACAAGTTTACCTGGTTCGATGGTGGTTTTAGTTTGAACAGGTTTAATACGAGTTCTTCTTGTAGAGGCTTTGCGTTTTTTAGCTGGGGGAGGTGGAGGAGGTGGAGGTGGAGGAGGAGGTGCAAGGAAAGCACTGTATATTTCTACTTGGGGCATGTTTTGAGTGTTAAGAAGCGGGATGATGATCATGGCAGCAACAAGACTTACATGGAAGAGCAGAGCAACAGGAAAGGCAATAGCTCTTCTTAAGCTGCCTTTTTCTGCAATAAAAAAAGAATCCTTGAAAATATGAGGGATTTCCGTGCCTTTTTTAGGCTTAGTTTTTTCTACTTTTTTTGGGGTAATCTTTTCAGCCATTTTTTACCTCAAAGTAAGGATTTTTCTTCTATCTAATATAAAATTATAAATTAAAAAAGCTGTTTTGACAAGTCCAAAAAATCATTTTCCCATTCCTTTTTTTGGTTTGAATATCTTATTCCAAAAATGGAGGAGGGAACAGGATTGATAGATTGAAGAATATGTTCCTGATAGAACACCGATGATCATTGTAAATGCAAAATCGTTAATAACCTCACCTCCAAAAAGATAAAGAGCCATGACCGTCAGGAAAGTTGTTCCTGAAGTGATCACAGTTCGGCTCAGGGTTTGGTTAATGCTTGTATCAAGAATTCCTTCGAATTCATGCTTTCTCAGAGTTTTTATGTTATCCCTAACTCTGTCGAATATCACAATAGTATCATTCAGCGAGTACCCGACTATGGTGAGGATTGCGGCTATAACCGGAAGGTTTATTTCTCTATTGGTGAATGAAAAGATGCTAAGAGTAATTAAAACATCGTGAGCCAGTGTTATAATGGCGGCAACTCCATAGGCAAACTTAAAGCGGATCCCGATATAGGTAAGCATTCCTATTAGAGCCCAGATTGTGGCCTGGGTAGCTTTTCTTCTCAGGTCATGGCCGACTTGCGGTCCAACAGATTCCTTGCTGAGAACAGTTAAACTGCCCAGGAATGTTTTTTCTTTAAGTTTATCTACAACTTCCTGTCTTATTCCTGTCTCTTGTTGAAGCTGGTCATAGTCTTGGATAATACCTTTAGAGATTCTAAAAGAGAGAATATTTTTAACAATTTCAACGGCTTCTTCGGGGAAAAAAGATTGGAGGATAAGAGTTAGTTCATCTTCGCCAATGGTATTCAGGTCTTTTAAGCCCTTTGTAAGAGCGACCCTGTCTTCTTCCTGTTTTAGAGCTTCTACGACTTTATTTCCAGCGATTTCATGAGCTTCCAGTTCTTCTTCCTTGCCTATTTCAGCGGGCTGTAAGGTTCTGATCAAATACTCCCTTTTTGTATTTCCGATTTCTTGTATCCGGGGGCTGCCTAAACCTGCGTCACTTAATGATTTCCTTACTTCATCTATAGGAACCTGAGTTTTTAGCATCAGGCGAACCAAAGAGCCTCCTGCAAAATCAATGCCTTGATTTAATCCTTTCCCTTTTGTGATATTGATAATTCCAAAAGTGATGATGATCCCCGATAAAGAGAATGCAAAAATCTTGTACTTCATGAAATTGAAATTGGGCTTTTTGAATATCTGCATTTTAAATGCTCAGTTTTTCTATTTTTTTTCTTTTGGAATGGGATAAGTCAAAAATTAGTCGGGATACAAAAACGGCAGTGAACATGCTGGCAGTGATTCCGATAATAATAGTTATTGCAAATCCTTTAATCGGGCCAGTTCCAAACTGAAAAAGGAATATAGCAGCAATGATCGTTGTGACATTTGCATCCAGAATAGTCTTGAAAGCTCGGGAGAAACCGGTGGCAATCGAACTCAAGATGCTCTTTCCAGTAGAAAGCTCCTCTCTTATCCTTTCAAAGACTAAAACATTGGCATCAACAGCCATCCCTATAGTTAATATGATTCCGGCGATACCGGGAAGTGTCAGGGTTGCTTTAAAGTAGGCAAGAGTGCCCATCAATATAATAATGTTCAAAATGAGCGCAATGACAGCATTAATTCCGGAGAGTTTGTAATAAATGAGCATAAAAATTATAACTAGAAAAAGAGCCATTATTATGGCGAATAAGCCTTTGCGGATGGAATCAGCACCCAGAGATGGACCGATCGTTCTTTCTTCTAGATATTTAATTGAAGCCGGAAGTGCTCCGGTTCTGAGGACAAGGGCAAGATCTTCAGCTGACTCCACGGTGAAGGAACCGTGTATGATTCCGGTATCCGGGATTCTTGATTCGATTCTTGCCACTTCTTGAATTTTTCCATCAAGAACGATACTCAGGAGTTGGCCAAGGTTATCCCCGGTAAACTTATAGAACCTTCTTCCTGCCTCTGCATTCAGTGTGAATCGTACAGACGGCTCGTTCCATTCATCGGTTGTTGGGCGGGCATGTAGTAAATCCTGCCCGGTAACAGGAGAGATACTGCTCACGAGGTAATAGCCTGCTTCTTCTCCTTCTTCTTTTCTTCTTGGATCTTCTCTCATTACTTCCATATCTTCAGGAACTTTACCTTCAAAATCGACAAGCAGCGTTTCTATATCAGGTGCTGGCCCTGCTTTAACCAGTCTCCATTCCAAAACCGCCGTGGTTTCAATGATGTTCATGATCCTTTCCGGATTTTCAGCTCCAGGAAGTTCCAGTATGATTCTGTCACCAGATCCCTGCCTTTGGATGATCGGTTCAACCAGGCCTAGTTCATCAACTCTGTTTTCGATTGTTTCTCGAGACATTTCGACAGATTGGTCCCTGTAATATTGGGCAACATTTAGCCTTAAGGTGAGAGAGACGGTATTGCCGATAATGGAGTAATTCCAATCTTTAAAATACTCATTCAGGATGTCTTTAATTTCGTTTTTTTGGTCAAGATTGATTTCCTGGATGGAAAACTGGCCAGTTTCCCCTTTTGCTATTGTATTGTACTCAATATTTTCCTTTTTAAATAGTTCTTTAACACGGAGAATATCCTGGTTTGTCTCCATATTAATGGTGTCATCTGTCATGACTTGAAGAACAAGATGCATCCCCCCTTTTAAGTCGAGGCCAAGATGGATTTTATCTGCGGGTGGGTAGGAAAAAATTATCGCTAGAGCGATAATAAAAACGACCAGAAAAATTTTCCAACGTAAGCCTTTTTTCATCTTGAGTTATTAGCGGCTTTAAATCATAAGAGTGAGATTTATCTCTTATTTCAAATCAGGGAGTTTTATTTTTCTTGTTTTGGGGGAGTCAGGATTGCCGCAACAGAATTTTTAGTGATATCAATTTTAACATTGGATGCGATTTTCACTTCAATTCTGTCTTTTTGGACTCCCATGACCGTTCCGTAGATTCCTCCGGAAGTTACGATTTTGTCACCTGATTTGAGTTGTTCAACCATTTCTTGATGTTTTTTCTGTTTAACTCGTTGAGGTCTGATGAGTAAAAAATAGAAAATAACAAAAACAAGGATAAAGGGGAACATAGCTGTAAGGATACTTGTCTGGGGGCGAGCACCGGGTTGAGCTTGATGAAAAAAACTGAGAAAAGCTGAAAAAATCATCATTGTTCTACCTCACTTTTATTCAAAATACTACATTTCAAAGTATGGAGCGAATTTGATTGAATAGCTTGCCTAATTTTTCTAAAGATGTCAAGGTAAAAATGAAGGTTATGGATTGTATTAAGGATAGCGGAACTAATTTCCTGTCTTTCGTAGAGATGGCGGAGATAGGCACGGGAGAAATTTTGGCATGTATAACATGAACACTCCTCATCAAGAGGCCTTTGGTCCTGGGCGTATTTTAGGTTTTTGATGACGATTTTTCCCCTGCTGGTGAAAAGAGTTCCGTTTCTGGCGTTTCTTGTTGGGAGGACACAGTCAAAAAAGTCGATACCTCTTTCCACAGCCTCCAGGATATCATTGATATAGCCTATACCCATAAGATAACGGGGCTTTTCTTTTGGGAAGAGGGAGTCGGCTTTTTCGAGGGTTTCAACAAGCTGGGATTTTGGCTCACCAATCCCGAGTCCTCCTAAGGCGTAGCCATCAAAGTCAATTTCCAGCAACTCTTCTATACTTTGCTTTCTCAGGTTCCAGTAAACGCTTCCCTGGGTGATTCCCCATAGGAGTTGTGGGGAGTGCTGCTTGAGAAAAAAAGCTTTTGAGCGCTTAGCCCAGTGGGTAGTAAGCTCCACAGCCTTTTTTATCTTATTCTCAGAGGAAGTGAACGGGAGGAAATGATCCAGGGTCATTATAATATCAGAGCCCAATTTTTGCTGGATATCCAGAACGTTTTCAGGTGATAGAAAGATTTTTGTTCCATCAAGATGAGAGGTGAACTCAACTCCTTCTTTTTTTACTTTAACAAGAGGGGAGAGGCTGTAAATCTGGAATCCGCCGCTGTCAGAGAGAATGGGTTTTTCCCAGGATATAAACGAATGGATTCCTCCCAATTGACTTATTGTTTCTATTCCGGGCCGGAGGAACAGGTGGTAAGAATTAACGAGCAAAAGTTGAGCTCCAAGGCTTTGAAGCAGGTTGTGGGTGAGGCCTTTTATCGTGCCCTGGCTTGCCACAGGAGCAAAAGCAGGAGTTTTGATAGGGCCATGGGGGGTATGGATGATGCCTGCTCTGGCAGAGGAAGAGCTGTCTGAAGCTTTGATCTCAAATTTTTTCCTCATGTTTTTTTGACTTTAAGTTGTTGTTGGTCAGGATTTATCTTTAGATATTTTTTAATTATCCTTCTTTATTTTTTTATTTAGCAAATCGGAAATATAAAACATCTCCATTTTGGACAGGATAGTCTTTTCCCTCCAGGCGCACTGCTGCTTTTTCTTTAGCAGCTTGAAAAGAGCTGTGCTGGAGGAGTTCTTCCCAGGAGATGACCTCAGCTCGGATGAAACCTTTTTCAATATCTGAATGGATTGAGCCTGCTGCCTTTAATGCAGGAGTGTTCTCCTGGATAGTCCATGCCTTGACTTCATCCTTGCCGATAGTGAAAAAAGTAATAACTTTTAGAAGATCGTATGAAGCTTTTAAAAATTTGGAGGCACTCAGTTCGTGCAGTCCGTACTCGGTAATAAAATCTGCTTTTTCCTCGCCTTCTAATTCAAGGATTTCCATTTCGATCTTTCCGCAGAATGCCACAACACCTATCCCTTTTTTATCTGAGGGATAAATTTTCTCAGGATTTTCGATAAGAGGAATATCTTTTTCGTCGATGTTGATCATATGGAGAAGTTTCTTCTGGCTTAGAAAGGCGAAGCTGCGCAGCAGCTTATCTTCCTGAGGAGAAAGGGGCGCCTCGCGGATCCCTCTTCCTTCTTCAAGGTGGGAGTGCAGGCGCTCAAGGAGTTCTTTTTCCTTTTCTCCCTCTGCGGTTTTTGCTCTTTTTAATTCCTTTTCTAATTTTTCCAGTCTGGATTCTATTGAGACTAAATCTGCCAGTATAAGCTCTTCTTCCATAGAAAGGATGTCGTCCTTAGGACTGATTTTTCCTTTAGGATGGGAAATTTGAGCATCGTAAAATCCCCTTACAACATGAGTAAGGGCGTCGGCATTACGAAGATAGTTAAGGTAAGAGCTGTCTTTAACATCGCCGTAGGAGATTCCGGCTAAGTCTATGAAGTCGATTGAAGCAGGGATTTTATTTTTCTCTGGATAAAGAGCCCAGATTTTATCCAGACGAAAGTCTGGAATAGGGCAAGTTCTACGGTTGAGCTCTTTTTTCCCGTCTGCGTAGGATTTAACATCAATTTTTGCGCCGGTGAGCAGGTTAAATAAAGTGGTTTTTCCGGTTTTTGGATAACCAAAAAGGGCGAAATTCATAGCTTAAGTATAAAATAATGAGGTTTGAAAAGCCAGAAAGCGTTGTTGCGTGAATTTATTTCCCTTGATTATTTATCCCAGTAA
>JADHWO010000035.1 GCA_016783445.1 Candidatus Aminicenantota bacterium | reverse complement strand
ATAATTCTATTTTATTGATATCATAAGCCAGAGCAAAAGGATAATAACTCCTACAAGGACCCAGCTTCCGCCAAATCCCAGGTAATCTGTTTTTGTAGGTTTGAGAATTTCCCAGTTAGACCCGGGAAAAATCTTATCTTTTTCAAATTTGCCCGGATTTCTGTAGGAGTCCTCAAGAGCCTTTTTTTCCTCTTCCGGTGTCTTCTGCACAGGTGTAAACATTTTGGCAAAAAATCTATCCAGATGTTCTTTTGAAACAGGTTTTGTCACGAATGATATGAAAAAAAGGAACAGAAATGGAAATAACGCATCAAAGAGGAAACGGATAGCAACCAGCTGTGCCTTCGTACAGTTAGAAAAGTTAAAACCAAACCAGCTCAGCACCCAGATCTCAGCATGAAATCTTCCCAAACCTGCTTTAGGAGAGTTTGGATCAGCCGGGTTGGTTCGGGCAACATTTTCGAAAAATATTCCTGATGGCTCGATCGTATGCTGTTTTTTTATGGACTGGCCGACATATTTTGCATTTCCTTTTTCCACATTTTCTGTGAGAGCGCTCATTGTGATGGTGACTGTTTTTGGTTTGGTTTCCAGTAAAAAGGATTTGTTGTACTTGGTCCAGTTGAGCGTTTGAAAAAGATTAGGAATTAAAGCATAAATTATCAGGCAGACAGCGACCTGAGTAAAAACAGCAGATTTTGTCAGCCTTCGCCATATGAATCCAAGCCAGATAGAAGCGCCAAAAATTGCCGGTATAGAGATTATGTATTTGAACAATTCCAGAAGATTATTGACAAAAAGCGCCACGGCTATCCCGCCAAGTAATGTTACGGCAATAGCGATTCTGCCGACAAATAAATAATGCTTTTCAGACTTATTGGGCTTAAATGGTTCATATAGGTTTTTAATGAAGAGTGCGGAATAGGAAACAGCGCCCGCATCCAGGGTTGACATATTAGCCGCCAGTATACCAACAAGCATAAGGCCAATAGCCCCTGGAAAGAGCAGGTCTTTTGACATAAATCCCCATATCAAGTCCGGGTCGTGCAGCATTCCGGTGTAAAGACCAATTGCTAATAAACCTGCCAGGGCCCAGAAGATCATGATAAATCTTTTAAGAAACATGCCGCCTATCATGCCGATACGCGCGGTCATTTCATTTTTGGCAGAGCCGGCAGTTTGCATGCCCGGAGCAACTGCAATAATTGAAACAAGATTAGCGAGTACCATGGCAAATATTGTGTACCAGGCATATTCACTCATGGTAACAGAACCAAATAATTCAAACATATAATCAGGCACAGACGCATGCAGGCCGGAGAAGCCGCCGATCTTGTGCAAACCGATAGGTATAAGAATAAGGGAAAAGGTTATGATGAGAAATCCCTGTATCGCATCTGTTATGGCTGCCGCTCTAAATCCCCCCAGCATCGTATAGATGCCCACGATAACAGCATAAATAAAATAGAACAGAACCGGGTCTGTATGGGAGATAAAAGAATGCAGTTCACCACGTTTATTTTTTTCATTTAATTCTTCATGCCGGAACTTTTCTTCGGTGGTTAAGCCTTCGCCCAGTCTTGATTTGAGTCCTTGGTACTCCCGGAATTGTTCCACACTCAAGCGTTCTTCATAGGAGCATTCCTCTATGGATTTAGGTGTCATGGCCATCATTGTTTTGGCAGCGATCATATAGCCTATCCCGCCGCCCAGAATAGAGAGAAGCAGGATAAAAACTGCATAACTCCCCCCTAGAGACTTGCTTTTAAATCGTTCGGTGAAAAAATCACCTATGGTTGTTAAACGCACGCGGCGAAAGAAGAATGTGGAGAACCAGTAAAAGGGTGTCAGAAATAAAACCAGGTATTGAATCCACATACCGCCAATGCCCTGGCGGTAAATTTCCCGTGAAACAGCAACTGCCTGGTCCGCGTTTGTTGAGCATCCAAAGTTTAGAAAGAACTGGTAAAATTTTCCTAATTTTCGGCCCGCAAGAAAAAAATCACCTGTATTTTTTGTTTGCTTTGCTACACGTTTACCCAGCCATAGGATGACACCTATATAAAGGAAGATGATAACCAAGTCTATAAAGTGCAGTCCCCAAATATTCATTGCCCTTGACTTTAATCCTTTGTTTTTTACAGTGGATTGGACATAAAGTCAATGCTTCACCGGAGTCAGGCCTTTTAAAATTTGGCATTGTCCAAAGGTGAAGTGATTCTGTGTTATCGTGAGGAGATAATGAGAGAGGGAATAATAAGCGAGAAAAAATACGATTTTTAAAGGTTTGCTTTAATTAAACTCTCTGGTTCATTTAGTTTTTGTCTTGATACCAAGGTATGATTAATGTTATTTTTGCCGATATGAGCGAAAAGATTTTTGTCAAGACAGGGAGAGCCGAGTTTGACAGCTTTTACCCAAGGATTAAATCCTTTCTGGGAAAAAATTCGCTGGATATTGTCATTGATGGTAAAAAAATCAGGGGATATCGGACTCCTGATACAAAGTCCATATGGATAAGGGATTACAGTGATATGTTGAGAGGGATTAAGTACTTTGAGCATGACCTCAAGAGTACCGTTGAACATTTTGCTGATACACAGGCTGATAACGGCCGTATATTTGATTATTTCACCACTTTTCCGGAGAAACTCCCAAGTGAGAGGGAAAACTGGACAAAGTATATCCGTGTCCCTGTAGAAGCGGATGTGGAGTTCAGGTTTGTTAAGGCAGCTTTTTTGGCATGGCAGGCCACAGGAGATGATAAATGGATACAGATGCTTTTGCCAAAGATGGAAAAAGCTCTTAATTATGTTTTGTCCCATCCTTGGCGCTGGGATGATAAAACAAAACTCGTAAAAAGAGCCTACACTATCGACACCTGGGATTTTGCCTATACGGCCGGAGCCCATGAGTGGCTCCAGTTCCAGATTACAGAGGATACTTTTTGGGGAATCATGCATGGTGATAACAGCGGATATTATGAAGCTTTCCGGATTTTGTCGCTTCTGTATGACTATTTTCTGAATAAGAAGTTTGCGGGGATCTGGCAGAAGCGTGCAAAGTCCTTAAGGACCAATATGAATAGAACATGCTGGAATGGAAAATTCTACACCCATTTTGTGAAGCTCACTCCTGTGGAGATTCCTGGAGTTGATGAATCCGCTCAGCTTAGTCTCAGCAATCCTATGGACATTAATCGTGGAACAGCTTCACATGAAATGGCAGTTTCGATCATTCAGGAGTATATCAATCGCCGGAGTAGAACAGAAACGTTTGCAGAATGGTTCTCAATAAATCCCCCGTTTCCTGACGGAATTTTTGGAGACGATAGATTAAAAGGCGGTGCTTATGTTAATGGCGGTATATTGCCTCTTGTTGGCGGTGAACTTGCCAGGGCAGCCTTTAATTTTGGTTTTGAAGAATACGGAGTGGATATTTTAAAACGCTACTATAACATGATATCAACAACCGGTGAGACATACCTGTGGTATTTCCCAGACGGAAAACCGTCCAGTATCGAGACAAGTACAAGCCCGGAGGCCACACCAACAGATGGCTGGGGCTCCAGCGCCATGCTATACGGCTTCCTGGAAGGATTGGTTGGAGTGGAAGATAGACTCAAGCTGTTCAAGAAGGCCCGGATTTCTCCCCGCTGGCTTGCTGCCGGGATAAATAGGGCAGAGGTTCAACTCGGTTATAAAAATTCAGACATATTTGTTGGCTATTTGTTTGAATACAAGGGAGACAATATTGTACTTGAGATCCATGCTCCACAGTCGGATATGGTATTCCATGTCCTGCTTCCAGAGCGGTCAACTGCAAAGGCTGTTCGTGTTAATGAAAAAAATGTTGAATATAAAAACTCCCAAATAGAAAAAAGTGGTTATGTGGATTTTAAAGCAAAAATTAGGAGAGGTGCAGTCATAAATATTCAATTATAGAAAAGAGAGGGTTTTATTCCTGGCGTGGTTGAAGTAGTTCTTTTAATGCCTGGATATCTCTCTTCTGTCGGGACTCACAGATGTTTGCCCAGTCTTCTCTTTTTACGATGGATAATTGACCATTTTGAACCTTCTCAGCAGAGCGTTGCGCCATCTGCAAAAGGCAGGAAAGCTCCTGGGGAGTAAGATCAGGAAACTTTGACAGGAAGGATGAATCAAAAATGGGACAGGAAAAGCTTCCGCCGTGGTCTTCAATCGAGAGAAAAATCTCCTGCGGCAGCGTGGCCAGCTTATTGATAATTTTTTTTAAGTTTAAAACACCTTTCCCAATTTCTGCGGGAAAAGTGATCAGCCCATCTTTTGTCAGAAGAAGCGCGCCATCCTTGATGTGCGTGCTAACCACCCATGGTAGAATCCTTTCTGTCGCCTGGAAAGGATCTTCCAGCATGGTCAGAAGGTTCATCGTATCAAGGCATATACCAAGATAACCACCCGGCTCTGTGTCACATTGTTCAAAAAGCCTGAGCAATTCGTGGGTCGTAAATTCAAAATGTGTTTCAATAGCCAGAATGATATTGTGGTCTTTGAACATTTGGCATTGAGAACGGAGGCTGTTTGCCATCTCTTGTAAAAGGATTTCAGTTTTTGGATTTTCGGGATTCCAGCGCATCAAGCCTCCGGAGCAGGACCTTACGATCCGGGTATTTAGAGTGGCTGCTTGTTTTGCTGCTTTTTTGTTAATCTCAACTATGTCTTCTTCTTCCCAGGTGCTCGTATTGTAGGGAATGTGCTGTCCACCTCCCCATTCAAGATAGAGATTATGGGATGTTGCATACTGGGCCATGTCCTTCAGGTAGGCCGGATCAATTTTTTCACTATCTTCAGGAGTTAGCCCTGAAAACTGAACGCCTTCTGCCCCGTTGTCTTTAGCCCACTGCAGGATTTCCAGAGGATTCATCTGAAGGGGATGGAGACCGTAGTTATCAATCCCGATCCGGAAGGTTTTCATCGTTTAATCATGGTAATATATTCATTTTTAGACTTGATAAATCCTCAAAGTATTCGTATGCGTCGATTATATCAAGATACACGCCGTCAAATCCTGCATCCAGAATCTTCTTTAAATAGGAATTATCATTCCCGTAAATGATATCCTGCCAACTCGTTTGCCAGTAACGGACTTTATAATTCCCGGGCCAGTCGGGATTCTCCTCAGCCAGCCAGGAAGGGGGATCTGTTGCCCATTCTGACTGCCAGTAATACCTGTAGTTTTCTGCTTCCCCGATGCTCATATAAACAACCACCAGGCGGGTCCCTCCGTTAGCCTTAACTTTTAAGGATGATATCTCATTAGCTGTCAAGGCCTGGGTCTCACTGTAGTATAAGTCAGTGATAACAAGATCATAGTTTGTCCTTTTTATAGCATTCAGGAAAGCTTCCTTATCAGAAAATGAGTCTGGATTAATCAGATATAGAAAATTCATGGCATTTGCTAAGGAAGTAATATTAAGATAGTTGACAATGTAAGGATTAGGAGGGTAAGCCGGTATATTGTCCAGTTCCCTGTGGTCTGCTGCGAATGATATGTAACCCTTGGCGTAATTCTGGGCATAGGAGTTTTCCATGTAAGATTGCGTTGAGCAGTAGTCAGTGACAAGGACCTCAACGCCGTTATTTTCAGCAATATCCATAAAGGCGATCATATAGTCTCTTTCAGTAGTGGGAGAGGCTTCATCGTCAGCATTATATCCATAAAAGAGGTCTTCCCGTCCTACACCATCAATTTTTTCCAGATAATTAGCTGCCGGTGTTCCGGTTTCCTCTCCGTTCTCAGTCAGGAGTTCATGGCCGTTCTGAGGAATGACAATAAAATCGGACATAATTCCCTTTGCATAAGCGCTGATGTCCTGGACAAAACTGCGCATTTCCTGCCTGTAGTTAATTTCTGTAGGGGAGTCTTGATTAGATTCGTCCTGCTCGTCACCATTATTGCCGCCACACCCCGGCATAAAAAATAAAAATACAGCCAGAATAATTATCCATGTTAATTTTTTCATGTTATTCCTCTTCCCCAAAATTTCTTTTCACTTTTATTTCAGAATATAAGACAGTTGAATTAATTTTCCGTTTCTTTCAACGCTAATTTTAAACTGATTTTTATCTTTAAAATTGTTATATAAACTGAGTAACTTTTGTACATCATTCAGCTCAACTCCATTAATCTCTTTTATTATGTCATTTTTATAAATTCCTATTTCAGATAAGAAACTCTTTGCTGGTAATTTAGTGATTTTGAATCCGCTGACTTTCCCCTTAACAAGATTGGGAACAAACCTTGTTTCTCTCATAATCAATGCCCACTCCGCTTCAATTCTTCTTTCAACTTCTGCTCTGTTGAGTTCCATTTTTATTACATTACTATCCAATTGATTGGTAATTGGAGGATTCGTAGTTTGTTCAGGTAGGCTGTAATTTTCCGGATTCTCTGGTACTTTTTTTTCTATACTAGATAATTTCCCCATTCCCAGGAAAATCTGAAAAGTTTTTTTATTCTTTTGAAAAATTACTCTGTTGTTATAAACTTGAACCAGCTTCAGGCCAAGTAAACTCTCACCGATTCTGAGCATTTTTGTATTTCCGGTTTGTTTATTTATTAAGACAGCTAAAGAGGAAGATGGGTTTTTTGAGATGACTACTCCAATTAAAGATAGAGAGGGGAGGGGATCTTCATATTCTTCTGGAGCAGTTGTTTTCTGATTGCTGAGTGAGATTGAGGTCAGGAATAAAAATTCAATTAGAAAAAAGAAGATAAAATAAAAACTGACTTTTTTTAAGGAATTCATACTTGCCTTTATTATTTAGGTCCGGATATTGGATCTCTACATGTGTTAAGAAGCTTCCAAATATTCGCTGACAGATCTTTTTTATAAAAAGGTTGGATATCTTTCCTCATATATAGCTTATAGCACAGGGGGAAATTGAGGTCAAATTTTCCTTGATTGAAGCAAGCAATTCCAAATCTTTGATGTCTGAGATAAAGGTTTTGGGAAACAGCGTCAGCGACCATTGAAGATTTAGCCTTCGGATTTTGGCTTTTGAGGGAAGTCGACAGAGTCGACCTGCGAGTATGTTTGAGCGTAGCGAGTTACGCAGCAGCCGAGAAGGCCAAAAGGAGAATGGCGTTAAAAATCTGATTGGGAGCTGAGTTGTTTCCCAAAACCTCTTTGAATCACGAAAATGGAAATAATTGCTTGATTTAAAGGAGAAATATGTCAGGCCTTGACATTTAACATCAATTTACCGGGAATAGAATTCAGTATTTAAGGATAATGGCCAGTTTAAAAATGTCTAATATTGTCTTTAATTTTTTTATTTCTTTTTGTTATCAAATTTAGATACTATTATAGCAATGTCTCGACATGGATCTTTTTCGTTCAAGTCAGGTGCTGACTTGCGAAAAAAAGCTGAGGAGCTGGGCCTTGAACTTCCCTTTCAGGATTCAATATCCCCTCTTTTTGAGAGCATAGAGGTTAATTCGAAAAAAATTCTTAACCGTTTGGCTGTTCAGCCCATGGAAGGATTTGATGCAGAACTGGATGGGTCTCCGAGTCAGCTGACTTTCCGCCGATACAGTCGCTATGCCAAAGGTGGCAGCGGCCTTATCTGGTTTGAAGCGACCAGCGTTGTGCCTGAAGGGCGTTCGAATCCCCGCCAGTTGATGCTTTTTGCACAAAATCTTGATACGTTCAAACGTCTTGTTGAGCACACACGGAACTCTGCATTTAAGGTTTTTGGAAGTTCGTTTGATATTTTCTGTGTGCTTCAATTAACCCATTCAGGCCGGCACAGCAAGCCGGAAGGAAAACCAAAACCCTATGTCGCAAACCCTGATGCTTCTTTGGGAAAAAAGGCAGAGAATACACATGTCCTCAGCGATGAAGACTTAGCCCGTTTACAAAACATCTATGTGGAAGCTGCCCGGCTGGCTGGGGAGGCAGGTTTTGAAGGAGTTGATATTAAAGCCTGTAACGGATATCTCCTCAATGAGCTCCTTGCAGCATATTCGCGGAAAAACAGCCGGTACGGAGAAAGTTTTGAAAGTAGAACGCGTTTTCTTTTAGATGTTTTACAGGACATTCGCGGGGAAGTTCCGGGAATCTGTACTGCTGTCCGTTTGAGCGCCTACGATGGGATTCCTTACGGTTTTGGAGTTTTGAGGGATGGCTCAATTGATATCGATCTTAATGAGCCAAAAGAGCTGCTCCGCCATTTAATCCGGTCCGGTTGCTCCCTTTTTAATATCACAGTTGGTAACCCCTATCACGAGCCTCATTTTGGGCGTCCTTTTGACCGCCCGCTTCCGGGAGCTTCATTACCTGACGAACACCCTCTTGAAGGAGTAACACGCCTGCTGAAAGTAACAGGAGTGCTCCAGAAAGAATTTCCTGATATTCCTTTTGTGGGTACCGGCTATTCCTGGCTGCGCCATTTTTTTCCTTATGTCGGGGCTGCTGGTCTCAATCGTAAAGAAGTTTCATTTGTTGGACTTGGCCGCAGCTCTTTTGCTTATCCGGATGCACCCAGGGATTTAATGGCTAAGGGTGTTATGGATCCCAAAAAGGCATGTATCACATGCTCCCGGTGTACTGAGTTGATGCGGAATGGACATATAAGCGGATGTGCTGTTCATGATAAAAAAATATATGGAAAGGAATATCAGGAGCTTTTATTAAAGGAGAGTAGGAATGAGGAAGAGCCGGATTGAATGCGGAGGAATCCGCCTGCCAATATATTCTGTTAATACTCTTGTAATCGGTAGTGGCGCAGCTGCTTTAAATGCCGCATCCTGCTTGTTTAAATACGGACAAAAAGATATCGCCATCGTGACGGATAACTGGGGAGGAGGGACCTCCAATAATGCCGGGTCTGACAAACAGACTTACTACAAGCTTTCACTTTTAGGAGATCTGCCTGATTCCCCCTTTGAAATGGCAAAGGACCTGTTCAAGGGAGGATGTATGCATGGAGATATTGCACTGTGTGAGGCACAGAACTCCGTGTTGGCTTTTTACAATCTAGTTAATCTGGGGGTTCCATTTCCGCATGATCAGTATGGTGGCTACGTGGGATACAAAACTGACCATGATCCACGGGGAAGAGCTACATCTGCTGGCCCCCTTACCTCACATCTTATGTTTGAGTGTCTTGCTGAAGATGTGCGGATCAAAGGAATAAATATTTTTAACCAGCACGAAGTTATTTCTTTGCTGACAGAAACAATAAACGGGGAGAAACATGTTATTGGTGCCATTGCCCTAAATAAGGATAAGCTTGATTCTGAGAGCTTCGGTTTTGTTGTTTTTAATGCCGTGAATGTTATTTTAGGTACAGGAGGGCCAGCTGGAATATATAAAACTTCCGTTTATCCGGAGAGCCAGCTCGGCTCCAGCGGGCTTGCTTTAGAAGTTGGTGCTATAGGCAACAATCTTACAGAATCGCAATACGGGCTGGCTTCCATCAAGTTCAGGTGGAACCTATCAGGGTCATACCAGCAGGTTATTCCCAGGTATGTTTCCACGGATAGGGATGGAAAGAAAAAGCATGAATTTTTAAACAACTACTTTCCTGACATGGGAAGGCTGGTCACTGCTATTTTCTTGAAGGGATACCAGTGGCCCTTTGATCCCAGAAAGGTAAATAATTATGGTTCATCTTTAATAGATATCCTTGTTTATCAGGAAACCGTGGTAAAAAAGAGAAAAGTCTATCTTGACTTCACCCGGAATCCCGGTGGAGGCGGGAAGCTCGAAGATTTTTCTTTTAAACTTTTAGATAAGGAAGCTTATGCCTATCTAAAAAAGTCAGGAGTCTTGTTTGGCACTCCCATCGAGAGGTTAAAGAAGATGAACCAGCCGGCTGTAGACCTCTACAAAAGTCACAATATTGATTTAACTAAGGAATACCTTGAAATCGCTGTTTGTGCCCAGCATAACAACGGGGGAATTAAAGGCAATATCTGGTGGGAATCCAACATTAAACATCTTTTCCCGGTAGGGGAGGTCAACGGTACACATGGGATCTATAGGCCGGGTGGATCTGCCCTGAATTCAGGACAGGTCGGAAGTAAACGTGCTGCATTGTTTATCTCTAAAAGATATAAAAAGGAACCACTGGATGAAGAAGATTTTAAGTCATCAGCTGAAGCTCAGATAAAAAGTAAGTTTGAATTTGCACAGCAGAAAATTGACCCTCATGCTGCGGACAGAAAATCCATTCATTCCGCAAGAAGTGAGATTCAAGAAAGGATGTCAACATATGGTGCTTTTATCCGGGATCCAGAGAAGATCAAGGGAGTAATTGCGGAGGCCTGGGATCTTTACTCAAGATTAAAAGAAAAAAACAAAGTGCCATCAGCCAGGGAGCTCCCCGGCGCTTTCAGGGATCTTGACCTTTGCCTGATTCATGCCATGTATCTTGAGGCGATAGGAGAATATTTGGAAAAGGGAGGCCAAAGCAGAGGCTCTTATCTTGTGATGGACCCAGGAGGAAAGAAACCGTGTAAAGAGCTGGACGACAAGTGGAAATTCCATTTGAATAAAAAAGATTCGTTTGTTAATAAGAATATACTGGAAATTTATATAGATAAGAATTTAAACATTAAAAAACAGTGGGTCAAAATTAAGCCCATTCCACAGGAAGAGACCTGGTTTGAAAATGTTTGGAAAAAGTATATGAAGGACAATATTATTAAATAGGAGACAAAACAGTGAATAATAAACCAGTTGCTATTATTACCGGGGCAGGCCAGGGAATTGGCCGCGGGATTGCCATTGAATTGGCAAAAAATGGATTTGACATTGTAGGAGTTGACGTCATTTTTAAACCTGAATTTGATCAGGCAGGATTATTTGAAGTGAAAGAGCATGTTAAAGAGTTAGATGCTGATTTCCTGCCTGTTCAAGGGGATATCTCATCCTTGGATGACCATGAGAAGATCCTCAAAGAGACGCTTGATAAATTTGGCAGAATTGATGTGCTTGTGAACAATGCTGGTGTTGCACCGGAAAAAAGAATGGACATTCTTGAGATGACTCCTGAAAGTTTTGACAGGCTTCTGTCTATTAACACAAGAGGAACTTTATTTCTCACTCAAAGAATTGCAAATCAGATGAAAGAACACGTTGAGGAGAATCCTGTTCTGGAACCCTGCATTATCTTTATTTCCTCCATCTCAGCAGAAGTTTCATCTACTTCCAGGGCAGAATATTGTATTTCAAAAGCAGCGGTTAGCCAGATAGCAAGAATCTTTGCAGACAGACTGACCGAATATGGAATAAATGTGTATGAAGTCCGCCCCGGCATTATTAAAACAGGTATGACAGCTCCTGTCCGGGAAAAATATGATAAGCTTATCGAAGAAGGTTTTGTTCCTCAAAAACGGTGGGGATTTCCAGAAGATGTTGGCAAAGCTGTTGCTGCTCTTGCACAAGGAGATTTTGGATATTCAACTGGACTTGTTGTTGAGATCAGCGGCGGGATGAACATCCGCCGGTTGTAGGAATTAAATCAGTTATATTAGGCGAAAGAGAATAGGGGAGGTCATGGAATGAAAAAATCTGAAAAGATTTTCGCAGATATAAAAAAGAATCGGCTGATCGCTTTACTGGCTCCAAATAGTAAAAAAGACTGTGTTGCAGCTTATGAAATTTGTAGTCCATCCGGAATTATTCTTGAGATTGCTATACGTTCGGAATATGCAATAGATGGGATTAAATCTATCCTAAATAAATACCCTGACGCTCTTGTGCTTGCCGGGACCGTTATGACCCCTCAACAAGCTGAGGAGGCTATCGAGGCAGGTGCTGCAGGTGTTGTATCAGCCGATTATATTCCAGCAGTGGTGGATGTTTGTGTCCAGCGCGATGTTATGTGCGTACCGGGTGGGTTGTCGGATGTCGGTAAACAGCTGGTTCAAAAGGCGGATAGCTATGGCTGTTCTTTGGAAGACTTGAGGGAGAAGTATCCGTATCAATGGGTCTATAAACTGTTCCCTGCTATTTCAGGGAGGCTTTCTCATATGGATTTACCGCATTCATGGAAGGGTCCTTTTAAAGATGTGGCGGTTATCTATACGGGAGGAATTACTATAGAAACACTTAAGGAAACAGCAGGGAAAGATCCCGATGGAATTTTCTGTGCTTCCGCCTTAACCAAGCATCTGGATGAACCTGAAAAGATGAAAGCCGAGATAAAGTTGTGGAAAGATATCCTCAAGCCCGAAGTCTCTCAATCTGTAACCCCTAAGCCGGAAAAACTTCCAGGCGATATTCTTGCGCCTAGAATAGTTACTTTTGGAGAAATGTTAATACGTTTGTCCCCACCGCCAGGGATTCGCCTGGAACAGGCAAGTAATTTTGACCTGAACTTTGGAGGGGCTGAAGCCAATGTTGCTGTTGCCTCATCGCGCTTTGGGCTTAATGTTTCTTTTGTAACTGTGCTCCCGGATAATGACCTTGGAGATAATGCCTGCAGTGTCCTGAAAAAACATGGGGTAGATACACGGTTCATCATACGAAAAGGTAATAAAATGGGAATTTATTATCTGGAACATGGTTCTGGCCCGAGGCCCTCAAAAGTTATCTATGACCGTGCTTTTTCTGCATTTTCTGATATAAAAGAAGATGATATAAACTGGGAGCAAGTATTAAAGAATGTTTTGTGGTTCCACTGGACAGGAATTACTCCTGCTCTTGGTGATTCAGTGGAAGCCAGTTTACGTATGGGATTAAAAATTGCAAGGGAGAAAGGCATCGCAGTAAGCGCAGATCTTAATTACCGTAAGAAACTCTGGAGCGAGGAAAAGGCTCAAGTTGTAATGACAGAGCTCATGCCGTATGTTGATATTCTTATCGGCAATGAAGAAGATCCGACCAGCATATTTGGGATAAAACCAAAAGGAACGAATATCAAGGCGGGGAAGCTGGATATTGAAGGATACAGGGAGCTTGCCCAAAAACTGGTTGAACGTTTTGGTTTTAAAAAAGTCGCTTTAACTCTCCGCGAAAGTATTTCCGCATCTGAGAATATCTGGTCGGCTTGTCTATATGACGGAAAAAAGTTTTATAAGAGCCCTAAGCACCACGTTTGGATTATTGACCGTGTAGGATCTGGAGATGCCTTTGCAGCCGGATTGATATACAGTATGTTGAAGGGTAAAACTGACCAGCAGGCTCTTTCTTTTGGAGTTGCGGCTGCCTGCCTCAAGCATTCAATATGCGGTGATTTTACAATCGTCAGTGCCCAGGAAGTAGAACAGCTGGCAGCTGGTGAGAAGTCCGGGCGTGTCCAACGTTAAGAGTAAAGGATCAAGTCTTTAATGATTAGGATATGTCCCAAAGATACTTGGCATTAGAGGATGTATTTTTTGTTCCATTTACTGTTAATGGGAACATACGAGAGGATTCTCTTGTCATTGCGAGCTCTGCGCGGCAATCTCTAAGGATAAATAAAGGCATCCTATTGGAAAAAAATATATGAGAAAACATTATCATGTCTATATTGCCAATGAACTGAATAGCGTGTTTTGTATTGGAAAAATTTATATAATGAAGGATGAGATTGCCGCGCAGAGCTCGCAATGACATACAATCAAGCAACTTTTGGACAAAGCTGTGATTTTATTTGTAAAAATTCTGGAAAGCTCCTGAATTAGGAAAGATGAAAATCAATTTTATGAGATTTGTTGACCGCAGGGTAGGAGTGCCTGTCTGTTTAATCCTATCCTGTGTTCACGGATTAAGAAAGATAGTCAACAAACCCAAGCTTATAAAAAATCCAAGCAGGATTCTTTTTATTGAGCTGGTAGAGATGGGGAGTATAGTGCTGGCTTATTCTCTTTTTAAAAAAACAAAAGAGTTGTTTCCAGATGCTGAGCTTTTTTTTCTGACTTTTAAAGAGAACCGGGCTGCTGCAGACATTTTAGATGTTTTCCCAAACAAAAATGTGATGACTATAGCCAGCAGTAATTTTACCCGTTTTCTGTTTTCCTCTCTGGGTGTCCTCTGGAGATTAAGGAGAAAAAAAATAGATGTATCCATAGATATGGGGCTTTTTGCTCGATCCACAGCTATTCTAAGCTATCTTAGCGGTGCGAAAAACAGAGTGGGATTTTTCAGGTATTTTCATGAGGGATCATATAGAGGGAGCTACCAGACACATAAAGTGGCATATAATCCTTATATTCATATGTCTTATAACCTGCTCAACCTGATTTATGCCATAACTTCTCTCTTAGAAGATGTGCCTTTATCCAAGAAACAGATTGTGGAGAAAGATGTTGTTCTTCCGGAATTAAGTTTATCAAAAGACGCTAAGGAAGATATCCTGGCGAAATTAAAACAGGAAAATGACGGTATAGCTCATGCAAAAAAGATAATCCTGCTCAATCCAAACGCAAGCGATATAATTCCCGTAAGAAGATGGCCGGAAGATAATTATGTTGAGCTTGCACAACTTCTTCTAAAACATGAAGGAGTATATATTGTTTTTACAGGCGTAAGATCAGAAAGAAAGATGGCGGATATTATTTGCAATAAGATTGACTCAAAAAGATGTATTAATTTTGCTGGAAAGACAACTTTTACTGAACTTTTAGCTCTGTATAACATATCAGATGTATTGGTCACAAATGACAGCGGTCCTGTACACTTCTCAACACTGACGGATATAAAAACTTTTGCCTTTTTTGGTCCTGAGACTCCCAGGTTATATGGTCCTTTAGGTGATAATTGTTTTGTGTTTTACTCCGATTATGCCTGCAGTCCTTGTATCTCTGCATTTAATCACAGGAAATCTGCCTGTAACGATAATAAGTGTTTAAAAGCGATCTCAGTCCAGGAAGTTTATAAAAAGGTGCAAAAAGATATCCTGTTGTAGCTTTCTAGCTCCCAAATTCAGACCGGGAGCCACATAACTGCACAGGGCCTGAGGCAAGCAATATAATAAGACGTTTGTTTTGAAGAGATTAGTATTGTGCCGTTGAAAAAAAAGGTTTCCTTTCTCCTTTTATTAGGCTTCGTAATCTTCCTCTTGCTTTTTCTTTTTAAAGTGAAAGGAGAAATGGTTGATTTTGAAGTGAATCACAAAGCGGGAAAAAGACTGAGAACAGGCGAAACTCTTTACCAGACAGAAGATGGACACTATATGTTCAAATATTTTCCTTCTTCTGCTCTTTTGTATCTTCCTCTATCGTTTCTTCCTCTTGATGCGGCTAAAGCTATCTGGTACTTTGTTGTTGTTTTCTCTTCTTGTTTCCTTTTCTATATCTCGTACAGGATTCTTCCTTTAGAGGCAGGCAAATCTTTATACCTTGTTTTCTTACCTCCTTTGATATTAGCCAAGTTTTTATTAAGAGAGATTCAGCTTGGTCAGATCAATGCTGTAGTCACATTGGTCTTGCTTTTTATGGTCTGGTTTTTGACTTCAGAAAAAAATGGGAAACTTTCAAAAAGGGAAACGTATGCTGGTATTCTGTGGGGGATAGCAATGGCCTTAAAACCTCATGCTCTTATATTCTTCCCCTATTTTTTGGTTAAGAAAAAATGGAGGGCCTTCTTGAGTGGACTCGGCTTTTTATTTATATCTCTTTGTGTCCCCTCTCTTTTTTATGGTTTTCGTGGAAATATAGAAATCCTCAAAGAATGGATATCCACTCTTTCCCGGTCAACACCAGCACTTTTTACTTCGCAGGATAATATATCCATAATAGCTTTTTTCATGAAATGGACGGGAAATCAAAATCTCTCTTACGTATTCTCCGGTCTGATAATAGCCCTTCTTGCCCTCCTTGTTTTGGTAATTATTTTAAGAGGGAAAGAAATTGCTCAAGCCCCTGTCCTGGAATGTTCTATCTTACTTATTTTAATTCCCCTTGTATCTCCACTGGGATGGGATTATACGCTTCTAATGTCTGTGTTAGGAGTTTTGATTATTTTACAGAACTTTTTTAAATACTCAAGATTTTGGAGAGGTTTTCTTGTTGTTAATTTTTTTATAATTTCTTTTTCCCTGTATAATGTTTTAGGAAGAGAGTTGTACTCGGTATTTATGTCCTGGTCTGTTATCACTGTGAATTTTTTAATTCTTATTGGCTATCTCACTTATCTTCGCTTCAAGAAAATTTGTTAGGTTTAAGAAACCGACTATATAACAATTATACAAGGAGGTGATTTAATATGACTTATATCCCAGTCGCCACTGGTGCAGCATCGGCTGCTGCCACAGCAGCAGCTGCTAAAATTGCTCAGGCAATTAAAGCATCCGGTGCCATCGTGAGGGTTGAAAAAAACGATTTTATGTCAGTACTTTCGAAAACTGAGAAACCGCTGGTGGTATTAACTGAGAGTGGATATCGAAAGAAAAAATATAAGTATTTGATGGGATATAAAGGTCTTGTTTTTTACACAAAATCCAATTCTCCGTTACAGCTTACTAGTAGCACAGAACTGGTTACTGCAAAAAAAATCTGGATTCCTGGCTAGATCGTAAAAGACATTTCAGATTAAAATCTGGCTATCAGCCGGTTAAAAAGCCAGCCCTGTTTTAAAAAAATAATTTCAGACAGAAAAATAAGTTTGACATATAATTTGTATATATTTAAGTTTATATTTCTTTTTAAAGACCGCGTTACCTAGGGCATTTTAATGATCGATGTAAAAGAACACTTTTATGACGATGATCCTTCGCAAGGGCATCCTGATGTCCGGACAAAACTCAAAGATGTATCATATTTTTTTCTCGGTAATGGATTAATTCAGGCTGCTGTTCAAATAGCCCCATCAGGCGAAGGGACTCCAGTAGGGCTGCTCATTATGGATCCGGAGAGTTTGGGTAAAAAAAGGGAAGCCCTGACCTTTGATCCTGATACCGGCCTAAAAAACACGAAAATCCGTATCAAGTCAAACTCGTCAGACGATTCTGCTGAGGCAGAAGCACTGGAGGCTGGCTGGTTTAAAAAATATGCAATTCCTGCTGTTAAAGTCCAGTGGAAAACCCGCAGTTTTTTGGTCGTCGAACAGTATTACTGCCCGGATTTATCTTCTCCAGCACTTACCCGCGAGGTGTGTATTAAAAATCTTACAAAAAACAGTGTTAAAGTGGACTTTCAGACGGGAGTCCTAAAAAAAATCATTAAACAGGAATTTTCTTTAGCTCCGGAAGGAGAAAGAAGGATTTTTCTCCGCTATACTCTGGAAAGTGCAAAAAAGCATGTTTTTCTAAATTTTGTTTCTGAGGGTGGAGCAGATAAGGAAGCCTCAGAATTCTGGGAAAAAAAGGCTTGTATTTCTTTTGATTCACCAATTTTGGACCATTATATTAATGCTTCAAAATTTCAGCTGCCGGCTGTAATATCAAGTTCAGGAAAAGTAGATGGCAGCATCTGGCAGTATAACCGGGAATGGGTGCGCGATCAGGCTATGATGGCTGTGGGATTGACACTTTCAGGGTTTCATGGGCTTGCCCGAAAGATGATTTTTCGCTTGTTTAAAGAATTTGTGACCGAAGAAGGAGATACCATAGATTCCAGCGAGAAGCGGCACCCCGATGAAGTAGAACTGGACCAGAACGGAGTGCTTCTTTATGCCTTAGTGCAGTATGTTCTGTGGACGGCAGATTATAAAATGATTACAGAAAACTGGGATAAAATCGTCTCTACGGCAGAATTCCCCCTAAAAAGTGTCTTTAACCATTCTCCATCAGGTCTGCTAGCCAACAGAAGGGAGTACTGGGAGCGCCACCGGGTTCACGGCATAGAAAAAGGGATGGAAATAACTTATCAGCTGTGGGCTTCTATAGGGCTTTCCTCTGCTGCAACCCTCGCCCGCCTGGTTTCCCGCGCATCAGAGGCTCTTCGCTGGGATAGAGAAGCAGAGCGTATAAAAAAAGCCGTGTTGAACGATACCCGGTATGGCCTGGTAAACAGCCGCGGATTTATCAAGCGCCGCAGCATAAATGGCTCTGTTCAGGAGGCTGTCAAGCCTTTGCTTGAGGCTCAACTGCCAGAAGGTGCACCTTTATCTTCAGAAGGAATTCATCTTCTCAATCCGGATGCCTCTGTATCATTACCTATTGCTCTGGGTTTTATCCCTGCTGATTCTTCTGTTGCCAGGGCAACCATGGCTAATCTGGAAAATCTATGGAATCAAGCCTGGGAAGGGGGCGGGTACGGGCGGTATCATAAAAGCTCAGAACCTGATTCACCTGGTCCCTGGCCTTTCCCTTCATTGTTTATTGCCCGCTCTTATGCTGAAACCGGAGACCTGCAGAAGGTGTGGCGTGTGCTAAAGTGGCTGGAGACTCTTCCTGACGCACGGGCCGGTTCCTGGTTTGAATTTTATGGTCACCGACTGGCGCCTCCTTTTCCGCAGGTTGGAATAACACCATGGACTTGGGCAGAGATGCTTATACTTCTTATTCATCATATAATCGGGATTCAGCCTGAAATGGACTATCTCAGGATACGGCCGAGACTTCTCCCCGGAATAAAAAGAATCAAGGCTATACTCCCTCTGAGAAATGGAAGACTTGACCTTGAGATCAAAAGGGATCCGGAAGAAAAATCCTTTGGTTTTTGTTCGAATGGAACCATTTTAGAGTGTTCGGATAAGGAAGCCAAAATATCCTATCTAAAGAATAAACTCTGGGTTAAAGCTTCTCTGCCTGAATAATATCAATAACTGGAGGGCGATATGTTTTCCAAGACTCTTTATCTGATAAACAATGCTCATCTTGATCCTGTTTGGCTGTGGGAATGGGAAGAAGGGGCTGCTGAGGCTCTTTCGACCTTTAGAACTGCAGCCCGGTTTTGCAAAGAATTCGAGGAATTTGTGTTTAACCATAATGAGGCACTCCTCTATAAGTGGATCGAAAATTATGAGCCTGAGCTTTTCTCACAAATCCAGCAGTTAGTAAAAAAAGGGAAGTGGAATATTATGGGCGGCTGGTATATACAGCCTGACTGCAATATTCCGAGCGGCGAATCTTTTGTCCGGCAGATTCTTCTTGGGAAACAATATTTTAAGGAAAAATTTGGTGTTGAACCAAAAACCGCTATAAATTTTGATCCTTTCGGGCATACACGTGGACTGGTGCAGATCTTAAAGAAGGCTGGTTATACATCATACCTTTTCTGCCGCCCTGATATAAAAGAGCTAACACTCCCGTCAGATGATTTTATCTGGGTCGGCTATGATGGCTCTGAAATCCTTGCTCATAGAGCCAGGTTTCATTATAACTCGGAGAGAGGTAAGGCAGGAGAACGTGTTAAAAAGTGGATGGCAGAAAATCCGGAACAGGAGATTGGAATGCTGCTCTGGGGTATTGGGGACCACGGAGGAGGACCTTCCCGGGAGGACCTTGAACAGCTCCGTGAGCTTATGTCAGAGAAATCCGGCTGGGAAATTTGCCATGCAGGGCCGGAAGACTATTTTAAAGCGTTAGATTTAAAGGTAAACGAGCTTCCCAGACATACCCAGGACCTCAATCCGTGGGCAGTTGGATGCTATACAACCATGGCGCTTATCAAGCAAAAACACCGCTTGTTGGAAAACACGTATTTTTTCACAGAAAAGATGGTTACCCATGCCTCGCTGCAGGGACTCATGGGATATCCACAAAAGGAACTTCATGAGGCCCTGGAAGACCTTCTTTTTTGCGAGTTTCACGATATCCTGCCCGGCTCATCCATTCCAGAGGTTGAAGAGTATGCTATTCAGAGGATGGACCATGGCCTGGAAATCCTGTCACGCCTTAAGGCTCAGGCATTTTTTGCTCTTGTCAGGGCAGAGTCCGAAGCTGAAGAAGGAGAATTCCCCATTTTTGTCTACAATCCTCATCCTTATCCTTTAAGCGAAACAGTAATCTGTGAGTTTCAACCTGCTGAACCGAATTATGACCGGAATACTTTCTTGCTTCCGGAGATTACAGATAAAAATGACAAGGTTATTCCCTTTCAGCTCGAAAAGGAAAGCAGCAACATAGCTGTTGACCACCGGAAGAGAGTTGTTTTCCATGCTGAGTTAAAATCCGGTCAGATGAACCGTTTTTCCTGCCGGCTTAAAAAGGTTAAATCCAAACCAAGGAAAGAAGAATTAAAGGAAAAAGATTTAGTATTCAAGTCTGAAACAGGAGAGGTTGTAATAAATAACAAAACGGGATTGGTGGAAAGTTACGGGGTTAACGGGATTGATTTTTTAAATCCTGATTCTTTTCGCCTTCTTGTTGTTAAGGACTATCCTGACCCATGGGGAATGTTGGTCCGTTCCTTCCGCGATGTTCAGGGAGCTTTTACTCTTATGTCAAAGGAAGAGGCTGCTCGATTTGCTGGTGTGTCAATACCTGAATTGGAACCTATTCGAATTATTGAAGATGGACCGGTCCGAACCGTGGTTGAAGTTTTATTCAATTATAACCATTCATTTGCCTGCCTGAGGTATAAGATTCCAAAAAAGGGGAGTGAATTCGAGGTAGAGATTCGAGTGCTCTGGGCTGAAAAGGATTTTATGCTCAAACTTGCCATTCCAACTTCTTTCCGGGATGGTAGCTGCAAAGGTCAGGTGGCCTATGGAGTCGAGGATTTTAGTAGAGAAAAAGAAGAGCTGGTGGCACAGAAATGGGTAGGGGTAATCTCTTCAGATAAACAATATGCTCTTACAGTGATAAATAATGGAACCCATGGTTTTGATATAACAAACGGTGAGCTCCGCCTTTCCCTTTTGCGTTCTGCGGCCTACTCGGCGCATCCTGTTGAAGAAGGAAAGCCTCTTGTCCCTCAGGACAGGTTCGAGCCACGTGTGGATCAAGGCGAAAGGATTTTCCATTTCTGGATTAACGGAGGGGAGGCAAATAATCGGATTTCCCAAGTCGATCGTGAAGCTCTTTTCAAGAATGAAGCTCCAATGGTTCTTTCCTGCAATCCTCCGGGAAAAGGGAATAGATCTTTACCTGCAGTTATAATGAGTAATAAGGAAGTTCTTGTAACAGCGGTCAAGATGGCAGAAGAGAACAACTGGCTTCTTGTGCGCCTTTTTGAACCAACAGGAAAGGAAAGGAAAACACGTTTATCGATACCGTGCTTGGATCTAACCTTTGATGCTTCCATCAAAGGTTTTGAGATAAAAACAATAGCTGTGGATCTTTCCACAAAAGAGATTTTTGACGTGGATTTGATCGAGAGAAGATTACCTTAGGAGGAAAAGGAAAGTGCCATCTCAAGGTCAACAGCCAGTTTCTGTAGTTATGGTCGGAATAAGCGGCATGGGTTTTTATTACCTCAAAGCCCTGCTTGAGGAATTTTCACCTGATAAGGTAAAACTTTGTGCGGTTGTGGACCCATTTCCTGAGAAGTCAGAATGTTACTCTGAAATAAAGAATCGTGGGATTCCTATTTTTTATTCCCTCCATGAATTCTATGGAGGCGGTAATTCTGCTGAACTTGTGGTTATCTCTTCTCCGATCCATTATCATGTTTCTCAGAGCTGTGAGGCCCTGCAGCACGGAAGTTATGTGTTGTGCGAGAAGCCTATTGGAGCAACAATACAGGACGCCGAACATTTGATAAGAATGAGGGATACAACTCAACGCTGGGTTATGATCGGCTACCAATGGTCCTATTCTTCTGCAATTCAGGCTCTGAAGAGAGATATCCTTAAAGGGCTGCTGGGAAAGCCCCTGTGCTTAAAAACCCTTTGTTTCTGGCCAAGAGATGAAGACTACTATAAAAAAAGCAGCTGGCTGGGGAAAAAGAAAGATGAGGCAGGCAACTGGATTCTTGACAGCCCGGCCAATAATGCGATGGCTCATTTTCTGCACAATCTGTTTTATGTGCTGGGCGATAGAATAGAGACTAGTGCAAAACCTGTGGAAGTCACAGCAGAGCTTTACAGAACCTATCCTATAGAAAATTTTGATTCAATTGCCTGTCGTGTATTTACACAAGAAGGCACAGAACTTTTATTTTATGCGTCCCATGCGGTGCCTCAAGACCGGGGTCCAATGTTTTCTTTTAAGTTTGAAAATGCAGAAGTTACGTATGGGGATAGAGAGGAAAATATTGTAGTAAAAGACAATCAAGGCAGTGAAAAGCTTTATGGCTCACCGGAAGGGGATAACAACTTAAAAAAGCTGTTTGATGCTGTTGCTGCAGTGAGAGAACCAAAGCCTGTTATTTGTGGTCCTGAAGCAGCGCGTTCCCAGACTCTGTGTGTAAATGGTATCCAAGAATCGGTTCCTGAGATTGTGACATTTCCGGAGTCCATACTGTTGCAGCAAAAGGAAACAAAGATGAGAAGGGCGAAAGGCCTTGCTGAGGTTTTTTATGAGTGCTATCAAAAAGGAATTTTACCGTGCGAAGTAGATTTGTCCTGGGCACGGAAGGGAAGATCAATTGATCTTCGTAATTATTTATATTTCCCTGGAGGGGCTCCACCCGGGAATCAGGGAGAGCAAAAATCATGAACTCACGGGAACTTGTCCGGAAAACACTCACGTTTGATTCACCTGAAAGAATTCCCCGTCATATCTGGGTATTACCCTGGGCCGAGGAACATTATCCTGATTTTGTAGAAAAAATGCATAAAGATTTTCCGGATGATATTATTGACGCGCCTGCTTTATACAAAGAGCCACTGGAGACAGTAGGGGACAGGTACAGTCCTGGAATCTATGTGGATGAGTGGGGATGCACTTTTAATAATCTTCAGAGTGGTACGATAGGGATAGTCCACAAGCCTCTTGTTGCAAACTGGAAAGATCTTGATAACTTTAAGGCTCCAGAATCGGTCCTTTGCCTAGATCAAGATGTTGTCAAAACATTCTGTAAAGAGACAAAACGTTTTGTCCTTGCCGGGACCGTTGTGAGACCCTTTGAGCGGTTTCAGTTCATCCGGACTATGGAACAAGCTCTTATCGATCTGATGGAACAGCCTTCAGAGCTCTTTGAGCTTTTGCGCCGGATTCACGAACTTTATCTTAAAGAGGTTGAAGTGTGGGCAAGAACTGATGTGGATGCGATCGCCTTAATGGACGACTGGGGAACACAAAGGGCGCTTATAGCATCCCCGGATATCTTCCGCGAGATTTTTAAACCCATGTATAAGGAATATGTGGAGATTGCCAGGAGCTACGGAAAATATGTTTTTATGCATTCAGACGGGTATATTATTGATATTATTCCAGACCTCATTGAAATTGGTATTGATGCCTTGAACAGCCAGGTCTTTTGCATGGGAGTTAAAGAATTGGGTGATCGGTTTCGCGGGAAGATTACTTTCTGGGGCGAGATCGACCGACAGCATCTCTTGCCCAATGGCTCCCGCCAGGAGATTAAAAATGCTGTTCGTGAAGTGTATCGTCATCTTTATGCAGAAGGTGGGGTTATTGCACAGTGTGAATTCGGGCTCGAGGCAAAACCAGAGAATGTTATTTCCGTTTTTGAAACCTGGAACTCTGTGTAATCCTAACGGCAATGTGAGGTTAAAATATTTGACTTTATAAATCACATTTTCCCAATGTTATAGCATCAAAGGGTATTTATTTATGGATTAAAAAGGAGAAAAAGGAATGTACAAACGAATATGCCTTATTTTTGTTTTTATTTGTCTTATTGGGGCAAGCTGCACCCAGAGTATTCAAGAGAGTGATATTCACTGGGTGACTTTAAAAGATATTGCGAGGAGTCTGGAAAATCAGCCTGTTATGAATGTTGGATTTGATGTTGACGATACAGTGTTGTTTTCAAGTCCTGGTTATTACTATGGACAGCAGAAGTTTTCTCCAGGAAGCAATGCCTACATCCTTGAAAAAGAGTTCTGGGATGAGATGAACAATGGACTTGATAGGTTCAGCATTCCTAAAGAATGTGCGCGAAAATTGATTGAAATACATAAAAAAAGGGGTGACTCTATTTACTTCATAACGGCGAGGACAGGAACAGAAAGTGAATCAGTCACAGAAGTACTTGCCAGTACTTTTGGCCTAAAAAATCCAAATAAGGTTATTTTTACTGGCTTTAAAATAGGGGAAAATTTAAAGGTCGAGCCTATTAAAGAGAATAAAATTCAAATCTTTTACGGAGACGCCGATTCCGATATTAAAGCAGCTCAGGCTGCAGGCATCAGGGCAATCAGAATTAAAAGAGCTAGAAATTCCACTAGCAGGCCTTTGCCGAAGAATGGAATCCTGGGAGAGGAAGTCCTGGTGAACTCTGAGTATTAATATGATCCCTAGAGAACGGATAGCAACAACTATGAATCTGGAGGAGCCGGACCGTGTTCCTGTGATGTGCCAGATGAGTTTTGGTTTTATGCTTCTTCAAACAGGTTTTTCGCCTTCCGAATTCTGGCTCTCGGCCGAGCTTTTTACAGAGGGTCTCTTGAAGTTAAGAAAAATTTATAGTTTTGATGGTATTCTTATCAGCCTTCACGGCCACTCTCCTCACTGGCAAAAAAATATTATTAAAATCAAGGATGAAGAAAGGGGAGAAGTTGTTACATGGAAAAACGGAGATAAAACACTATTCCTTAA
>JADHWO010000006.1 GCA_016783445.1 Candidatus Aminicenantota bacterium | reverse complement strand
AAAATAACATAAAAAAAGAGCTAAAAGAACATCTCGAGAAGGCTGTTCAGCTTCAGACAGAAATAGAGACATTAACAGGAAAGGTCCTCGAAGAGCTCAATAAAGCGAATGAATCGATCCAGAAGCTTGGAGAAGTCGGCTTAGAGGCTGAAGAGAAAGTTGTAGAGGAAGAGAAGGAGGAGGTTGAAGCGGAGCCGGAGGTTGAAGAAGAACCTGAGATTAAAGAAGAGCCTGAGGTTAAGGCTGAAGTCCCTGAAGGAGAAAAGGAAGAAGACGTAAGAGTAGATTTTGAACAAGAACTGGCAAAAGTGAAAAGAATTAAAGAAATGTTGGAGGAACAAGCCGAACCTGAAGTTAAAGAAGAAGAGGCGGAAGAGAAAATCGAAGAGCCAATAGAAGAAGCACCCAAAGAGGAAGAGATTACCGTTGAAGCACAAGAAGTGAAAGAGGCAGTAGAAGAGACCGTAGAAGAGAAGCCTCTGCCTGAAGAGGAAAAAGAACCAGGTTTTGAGGCAGAGGGAACAGTAGAGGTCTATCCTTCTTATATGGATAAGGAAGAGATAGTAGAAGAGGAGCCAGAACCTGAAGAAGAGAAAGCACCGGACATTGAGGCAAAGGAAACGGTGGAATATACTACTTCTGAGGAAGAAAAAGAGCCGGATATCCAGGTGGGAGAAGGAGTAGAGCCTTCGCCGACTGAGAAGGAAATTGAAGAGGCTCTTGAGGAGAACTCCCTTCCTGCAGAAGAGGAGGAACCGAGTGTTGAAGGAAGCGAAGCGATGGAAACTCTGCTTTCAGGAAGGTGGAAGAAGCACTGGCAGGAGAAGGTGATGGCTGCAGCAGAGGAGGAGGGAGAGAAAGAAGAAGCTCCTGAGGAAGCTGAACCTCAGCCTGAAGAAGCGAAGGAGGAAGCTCCTGAAGTTGTGCCTCTAGCCGAAGAAATAAAAGAGGAGCCTGAGGAACCAGCGTTTCAGCCTGAAGAAGTTAAGGAAGAGGTTCCGGAAGCTGAGCTTCAACCCGAAGAAGAGACGGTGCCATCCACTCCAGAAGGAGAAGAAGGCGACTTTCAAGGAAGGCGGGCCTCTGATGTGGCTGAAGCTCTTGTAGTATTCAAAAAGACCGAACCTCCAGAAGAAGGCGCTGAGATCTACTATTATGAAAAAGATGAAAAAACAATCCTGGATAGTGAATGCATCATCCAGTCTTTAGATAATCACTTGGAAGAGGCAAAAAAGCTTTTTATAAAACTTTCTCAGACAGAAGCTCCAAAAGACCAATTTTTTGTTAAGCAGGAGATTATTCGACATCAAGAAGCTGTGCGGAGTGCTCTCCTAATAGGGGAAAGGCTGTTAGAAAAAGAATCCTGTTCCCTCCCCAAAATTACAAATGAGATTGTTAATGAGAGTTTTCTCAAAGAAATTCTTGAAAAATTGAGCATGGAAAACTGGAGCAATCAGGATAATTTTACCTTTTTTGATGAATACGCAGGAAAGATTAAAAGAGATTTTGAAGCAATGATAACCCCAAAGGTTGATTATTTAAAGTCAATATTAGAAGAATTAGAGGCTTAGCAGCAAGGGGGAAGCACAGACTGCCGTTCCCGCAGCGTTATACGTGTGCTTATATTTTTTATCCTTTCTCTTAACAAGCTTACTTTGTTTTCGCAAAAAACAACAATAAAATGAGCTTACCATTTACGCCTAACGTTTTGTTATGATATATTCAGAAAGAGTTAGGATTACATCAATGGTTCGCGTGAGATTTGCCCCAAGTCCTACCGGACATCTTCATATCGGTGCAGCACGCACATCTCTTTTTAACTGGCTTTTTGCCCGTCATTGTAGCGGAAAGTTTATTCTCCGCATTGAAGATACTGATATGGCTCGCTCATCTGAAAAAATGAGTAAGGGAATTTTAGAAGGATTAAAATGGTTGGGTTTAAATTGGGATGAAGGTCCTATATTCCAGTCAGAGAGGATCGAGATTTATAAAAAAATGGCAGAGGAACTTGTCCGGAAAGACCATGCTTATTACTGTTATTGTCTTCCTGAAGAAATTCAGAATAGAAAAAAGGAAGCTCCCTTTGGAGGCAGAGACTGGAAGTATGATCGTTTTTGCTTGAAGCTTTCAGAAGAAAGAAAAAGGGAATTAGAAAAAGAGGGAAGGCCTAAAGCCATCAGATTTTTGGTGCCTGAAAGAGAGATAGAATACAGAGATCTTATTCATGGTTCTATTTCTGTGGAGACCAAGAATATTGAAGATTTTGTCCTCTTGAGAAGCGATGGGCTGCCCACTTATCATCTGTCTGTAGTTGTGGATGATTTAGACCAGGGAATTACTCATGTTATTCGGGGTGATGACCATATTTCCAATACCCCCAAGCAGATTTTACTTTACAAATCATTTGAATCTTCTCCACCCGAGTTTGCTCATTTAGCCCTTATTTTTGGTTCTGATAAGAAAAAACTGAGCAAAAGACATGGAGTAACCTCTGTTATTCAATTCAAGGAAGACGGATATTTTCCTCTTGCTATTGTGAATTTTCTATCCCAGATGAGTTGGTCTCCAGGTGAAGAGGAAAGGATTTATTCTGTAGAGGAAATGGTCAAAGGATTCTCTCTTGATAAACTGAGCAAGGGAAGCCCTGTATTTGATCTAGCCAAGCTTGAATGGCTCAACGGCCAGTTGATATCGCAGATGGAAGCTGAAGAACTTGCTCCTTATGTCACAGAAGAACTGAGAAGAGAAGACCTCTGGCAGGAAAAGCTGGATAAAGAGATGAGGGAGTGGTTTTTAAGACTCATAAACCTTCTGAAAGAAAGAAGCCATACAATTAAAGATTTCTCTGTGAGGGCGAAGCCTTTTCTTACTGATGGTTTAAGCTATGATCCTGCTGGGATAGAAAAGTATTTAAAAGATGAAAGATTGGGAAAGCTGCTTCCAAAATTAAAGGAAGACTTCTTGTTGATGGAAGATTTCACTTCACCCCATATCGAGCAGGTGTTGAGGCAAAGAGCTGAGAAGGAAGGAGTAAAAGCTGCTCTTTTTATACATGCTCTGAGGATGCTTGTTGTTGGCGAACCAGTAAGCCCTGGTATTTTTGAAGTGCTGGAGCTTGTTGGGAAAGATAAAACTATTAAGAGAATGGGTAAATTTCAAAATATATAGGGATTGTTTATTCTCATACAATATCATTAGGAGGCAATCATGGAACAAAAAGAAAATAGTAAACATAAAGATATAAAAGCTCCCCGGGGGCCTCAACTTCAAACAAAGGGTTGGTCGCAGGAAGCTGCTCTCAGGATGCTGATGAACAATCTGGACTCAGAGGTTGGAGAAAAACCAGAAGAGCTTATTGTTTATGGTGGAACAGGCAAAGCGGCTCGAAACTGGAACTGTTATGAGGCGATTATCGATAGCTTGAAGAAGCTCGAGAATAATGAGACTTTGCTTGTCCAGTCCGGGAAACCGGTGGGAGTATTTGAAACTTTTCCTGAGGCTCCAAGAGTATTAATTGTCAATGCTATGATTGTTCCCAAGTGGGCGACCTGGGATGAATTCCGCCGGCTGGAAGCAAAAGGATTGACCATGTATGGCCAGATGACAGCAGGAAGCTGGATCTACATCGGGACGCAGGGGATTCTCCAGGGGACATACGAGACTCTGGCGTCTGTTGCTCGAACTCATTTTGGTGGAACTTTGAAAGGCAAGCTGGTTTTAACGGCAGGCCTGGGTGGCATGGGAGGTGCTCAGCCTCTGGCAGTGACCATGAATGAAGGAGTTGCCATAGTCGTTGAAGTTGATAAAGGAAGAATACAGAGGCGGCTTGATACAAAGTATGTTGATACTATGGTGAGCGATCTGGACGAAGCATTAGAACTTGCTAATGATGCCAAGGAGAAAGGAAAAGAGCTATCTATCGCCCTTCTTGGTAATGCTGCGGATGTGCTCCCTGAATTTGTCAGGCGGGGAATTACCCCTGATATATTAACCGACCAAACTTCTGCCCATGATGAATTAGACGGCTATGTTCCCCATGGAATCCCTTATGAGGAAGCATTGAGGTTACGGAAAGAAAATCCTGAAGATTATAAAAAAAGAGCTTATTTATCTATGGCTGTTCATGTTGAAGCTATGCTTGAACTCCAGAAAAGAGGAGCCAGATCCTTTGATTATGGAAACAATATCCGTGGCCAGGCTCAGAAGGCTGGAGTGGAAAGAGCTTTTGATATTCCCGGGTTTGTTTCAGAATATATCCGGCCTCTTTTCTGCTATGGTAAAGGGCCTTTCCGGTGGGTAGCCCTCTCAGGGAATCCCGAGGATATCTATATCACAGATGAGGCAGTGCTTAGTGAATTTCCAGAAGATAAACCTTTGGAGAGATGGATAAGAAAAGCTCAAAAGCAGGTGAAATTTCAAGGGCTTCCCTCGAGGATTTGCTGGCTCGGTTACGGGGAAAGGAATCGTTTTGGCTCAATTATCAACCATCTTGTGAAAAAAGGAAAAATCAGCGCTCCTATAGTAATCGGTAGAGATCATCTGGATGCAGGTTCAGTCTCCTCCCCGAACAGGGAAACAGAAGGAATGAAGGACGGTTCAGATGCTATCGCTGATTGGCCGATTCTTAATGCGCTTTTAAATGCAGTCTGTGGGGCTTCCTGGGTTTCCGTGCATCATGGAGGTGGAGTAGGTATTGGTCTTTCCATTCATGCTGGTATGGTCATTGTGGCAGACGGCCAGGACTCTACAGAGAAACGGCTGGAAAGAGTTCTAACGGTTGATCCAGGCTTGGGTGTAGCCCGCCATGCTGATGCAGGCTATGAGGAAGCAATTCAGTTTTCAAAAGAGAAGGGAGTTAAAGTCCCTATGCTAAAACCATAACAGATGGAGTATTGGGTGGATAGACGCCGGCTGGATGGGAAAAGGAAGATTGGATTGGAAGGGTTAATCCAGCCGGACAAAGAGGGGTTACACAGAGATAGTAAGTCATGAGATAAAGTTTTGGAATAGGAAAATATCTGTTTTTTATGTAGGATTTTTGCCTAAAAATTTGACAGTCTAAGTCCTACACATTTGCTTTATATCGCTAACCTTTTTTAATTTTATGATAATTTCCTAGCGTATGCCGAGCCTGGTTTTTACTGACATAGTTGTTTCTGGTTTATAGGTATATAGTATCGGACCGAGCTAAAAATCTTAATACGCTTATTGACTCGCCTGCAGCTCAGGGGATAGAGCGACGGATTCTGGATCCGATAAAGGAAATTCCTGTCTGTGTTGAAAGTTTTACTTCGTGTGTCCGGAGTCGCCTATGTTCGAGATGATGTGATCATAAAATCGGAGGCCGGGTGAGAGACTGAAAGGGCCATGTTTTACTCATAGCGCAAACTGTCAACTGGATTGGCCAGAGCTGCTCTTATGGACTGGTAACTGACAATAAGTAGAGCAATAATAAATGCTAAAGAAGTAGAAAATATAAATATCCAAATGCCGATATCAGTGCGATAGGCAAAATTCTGCAGCCATCTGTTCATGGCAAACCAGGCAGTTGGCCAGGCAATGATGTTTGCCAGAAAAATCCATTTGGAAAAGTCTTTTGTGAGTAAAAGGATGATTTTTGAAACCGAAGCTCCCAGAACCTTACGTACACCGATTTCTTTTGTCCGCCGCTCGACTGAGAAAGAGGCTAATCCAAATAATCCAAGGCAGGAGATGAATATGGCCAGAAAAGTGATAAATCGGGTGAGTTTACCTGTTAACTGCTCAGTATGATATATGCTGTTAATTTTTTCATCAAGAAAGTGATAGATGAACGGGTCATCCGGAACAAATTCTTTAATTTTGCTTTCGATAAGCTTTAAACTTCTTGGAATATCATCTGATTTGAGCTTGATGCACATGTAATTGCTCATGTACTGTAGTATATTTTCAATAGGCATTAGGGCAAAAGGCCTTATCTCCTGATGAAGGGATTGGGTGTTAAAATCCTTGATGACTCCTACAATTGTTCTCCTGTTTTCATTCTGAGAGCCGCTACTCCATACAATTTTTTTCCCTATAGGCTCTTTCATACCCGTAGCCTCAACGGCTGCCTCATTCACAACACAAGCATCTGATGCATCAGTCGCAAATTCTTTCGAAAAAAATCTTCCCTCAGCCATCTTCATATTAAATGTCTTTAGATAATCATAATCTACATAATTATTTCCTATAAGGAAGTCTCTATCGATCTTTCTTCCTGTCCAGTCCAAGTCACGACCAGACACAGAGCTTTCCCAGTCAGTGAGACTGTATGCAGAGAATGTCACATTTTGAATATCTGGATTTTTGAGTAACTCATTTTTAATAATCTGACTTTTCTGTTTAAGTTCGCCTGTTACCTGAAGCACTAACACATGCTCTTTATCGAATCCTAAGTCTCTATTCCTGATATAATTCAGTTGTTTATGAATCCCCATGACACAAATGATAAAAAATATAGAAAGGGAGAATTGGGCAACAACAAGAAACTTTCTAAGAAAAGAGCCTCTTTGACTGACTGTTGATTTCTGTCCTCCCTTTCTTTTCAATATTATCATAGACGAAAGTTGTCCTTTGAGTATGGCAGCAGGATGAAAGGAGGAGAGAAAGAAAGCGGGGTAACTCCCTGAGGCAATTCCTGTTAATAAAGCCATGCCGAATAAGCTCAAGATAAAGACCAAGGAATAATTAAGCTTCAACTCTACACCAAGCATAGCATTAATATAGGGGAGAAGTAATTTGACTATAAGAGTCGCCAGAAAAAGTGCCAAAAGGGACAATAAAATGGATTCACTTAAAAATTGTTTGATAAGCTGCATGCGGCTTGAACCTACGACCTTTTTTATGCCGATTTCTTTAAAGCGCTTTTCTGAACGGGCTGTGGAGAGGTTCATAAAATTGATACAAGCGATAAGGAGAATGACTAAGGCCATCACAGAGAAAATATAGACATAGGTGATGAGACCGCCTCCTTCCAGTCCAAAGAGGTGAATTTTCTTTAATGGGTGAAGATAGAGATTGGCTTTAACATTACTGTTGGGTATGTGCTTATTTAAAACACCGGAAATTTTTTTGCTTACATCTTGCCAGTTACTTTCCTCACGCAGCAGGACATAAGTGTGGACAGCATTATTTCGCCATGTCTTCATCCACTGATAACCAATTTCATAGGGAATGAGGAAATCAAATTGAATATGTGAATTTTGAGCTATATTCTTGATAACACCAGTAACATTGAGATCAATTCCTTGTGAATGAGCATAGTAAGTTAACGTTTTTCCCAGGGGATCCTCATTGCCAAAAAATTTATTAGCAAGATTTTCTGTTATCACTACGGAGAAAGGATCGGAAAATGCTGTGTTCGGGTCTCCTTTAGCAAAGGGAAAATAGAACATCTCAAAAAATGAGGGATCAATGTAACTTCCAGTACCAAAAAAACTTTTTACACCAAATGATATTTTCTTTTCCCAGGGCTTATAGCTTGTTGAGTCAATGATATCAGGGTATTCATCTTTCAGTAAGGCAGCGAGAGGGCCTGGCAAATATCGGCCGTACACTTCCTGGTCTTCAAACTTATAGACAGCTTGATAGAGCTTATCAGCATTTTCGTGAAACCGGTCAAAACTCAGTTCATATTGAACCCATAAGAGGATGAGAATTGTGCAGGCCATTCCTAAAGCCAAACCTGATATATTGATCAGGGAAAATCCTTTGTGACTTTTAATGTTCCGAAATGTGATTTTTAGGTAATTTTTAAACATGATTAAACTCCATATTATTGTGTTTGAGATAAAGGATGGGATCAGTTTAATGATATGAAGCCCATACCAAAATAAGGCTCGGGTCTTACCCTTCTCTTCAGCTATAAGATGGTACATCTCCTCAAAGTCTCCGAGTAAAGACTCCTGGTCTCGAAATGGAACAAACCGTTGAAGCATTAACGTGAAAATTTTTGGGGGACGAGATTTCTTCTTCACTATCAGAACTCCTTATTGGGTTGCAAGTTTCAGGTAATTTTCCCAAAGCTCATCACTTATCTTCTTGTACTCGTGTAAAGCCTCCAATCCTAATTTCGTCATATTATAAATTTTCTTCCGCCTTCCTCCTCTGACAGCTGTAGCCTCACCAAACTTCGATTCGATGTAACCATTTTTTTCAAGACGACTCAAAGGGAGATGAGCCGATGTTAGTGATGTTTTTTTCCCTGTGACTTGGGAAAGATAACCCTGAATTGCGATTAAGTAAGCATTTTCCTGAAGATTCAATATTGATAACATGACCAATTCTTCTTTTCGCGTGATGCTTTTCATTTGGTCCTCCATTATTTAATACTACCAAACGGATCAATTTGTTTCAATAAACTTGAAAGAAATAAAAAAATATACTTTACTTTTTATTACTTATAGCACAGAAAAAATTTTAAAAACTCGAAGAGGCTAAAGGCTGAGGCTTGATTAGAACAAGACTTCGAATCTCATCTTTCTTTTCTTTAATTCCTTTATGAGCCTTTCTTTGTATTCGCGGAAGAAGGCATTTTTGGTGGTTCCCATCAAGTTATTTCGATCGATCTCCTCCTTCTAAAAAATTTTATTTCAAACGAGCTAAACACAACATATGTGGCATTTGTTATGGTTGATTCCAGGATCTACTATCAAAAATTATTGGCGCATATCGGTATTTACAAGATTGAGAGAAATGTCATAAACTCTTTTTTTTAAGAAAGCAAAATATTACAATAACATACGCATTTGAGTGAGTTGACTCTCTCCTTACTAGTTGATATCTTTATGCCGAATTCCCCACCATAAAGGAGAAGTAATGAACAGACAAAAAAACCGGCTTCCTATGATCCTGAGCTTTGTGTGTATCGCTTTCTTGCTTTTATCCTCGACAACATATAACCGAGAAGAGGGTGGAGGCGAATCCCTGGCGCCTATCGATTCTCAACAGGTGCAGGACCAGGACCTCATGACCTGGTATGATTATCATCCCATCCCGGGGAAAAATTGGGCAGACCCCTCCCTTAAGCCGGAACGGGGGTTTCGCCTCGCAGTGGTCGCCATCGACTTTCCGGGTCAGCCCTTTGTGATCAGCCTCCCCAGGGGATCGGACCCCTTCGGAAACCCGCAGATCGATCCGATAACCCGGGAGAAAGTCCCCCAGTTCTATGCTGACTTCTTCATGACGCCCAGCGAAGTCAATCATGGCCAGACCATCAACGGCTATTGGATGGAGCAGTCCCGGGGAAAGTTCGGCATCACTGAGGTCGAAGTTTACGGTCCATACCGCATGCCGAAACCCATCTGGGCCTATGGCCTCAACGAGTATGGCCAGAATGACCAGACTCCTGACGGCAGCCGGGCCAACAGCCGCATGGAGCGGGATTGTGACTCTATCTGGATAGCCGGCATAGGGGAGGACGTCCGGAAAAACTACGACGCCATCCTGCGCGTTTACGCAAGTTACGATGAAACAGGTGTCTGGCAGGAGTTCGGGGAGATGAAATTCAATACCAGGGACGATATCACGCCTGAATGGGGCAATCCCAATCCGGACATGCCCCGCTGGATCACCACGCGGTACGTGGAATGGACGAGCTGGTTGGCCGGCTCCCAGCAGTGGGGGCTGTCCTCCATGCGCCAGGGCGAGAATTCCGGCACCATCACCCACGAGCTTGGGCATTTTGCGTTTCGCCTTCCCGACCTCAACAACAATCCCTATGTCAAGCCTTACCGCAGAGTCGCTGCTGGTCCATGGGACATGATGGACCGGGGTTGCTTTAACGGACCGGGGGGACCGCACATGCGCTGGGTGGTGCCGCCGACTCAGGGCGCAGCGATGCCCGCTGGACTGATGGTACGCAACCGTCTGGAGAACGGGTTCATAACCGAGTCCCAGCTTCTGAGGCTGAACAGGGACGGTCTGGCTCAATCCGGTCTGGCGGTGGCCGAGGTTACGGCACGGGCGGTGGATCCCCTACCGGGCACCTTCGCCGGCATCACCGTCAGGCTCGACGGCACGGAGCCCGGAGACCGGAGCCCGCCGGACGACCCGGCCATTAATCCTCTCTCTCCAGGAATCCCGAACTACAACTTTTATTCGCTGGAAGTGGTCCAACGGATCGGCTATGACTCGTTTACACCCGATAACGGGATTCTCATCGCCAAGAACAAAGACAGCCTGCGAGGCAGGAACGGCGGTCCCAACGCTTTCAATAGTTACATCTGGGTCATCGACGCCCATCCCGAAGACATCAATATGGTGGACTACATCAAGCCCAATGGAGAAAAGGTGATGCGTACCATCGCCGACTACCGGCAGCTCAATGACGCTCTTTTCCACGCCGGGCTCAACTCGGGCAGCCAATTCGAATGGGAAGACACGCCTAACCGGCTGCATTTCTACGTGATTGGCGTCGAGAAGAACAAAGAAGGGATCCTCTCCTACACGCTGGCCGTCCGGTCCCTGGACGGCTCAGGTCAGCAGGAGCGGGGCGCAGCCTTGGATGCGCAGTCAAACCAGAGGATCAGAGAGCCCAACACCCCGGTCACCTTCACGCTGAACAACACGGGCACGGCAGCGGAGACGGATCCAGCGCTGCATCCGGCAGACGCCAGGGCATATCTGAATTCCGACGTATACCGGCTCTCAGTATCAGTGGAAGGAGAAGGATGGTCCGCCCAACTGCTCAACGGTCTGGCCGTAGTGGAGTTCGGCGGGTCCCAGCCGGTTACGGTTTATGTCTCACAAGAAGACGGAAGCGCCTCGTCAGCGACGGTGATCCTTCGGGCGACGTCCGAGAGTGATCCGTCCAAGACTGCGGCGGCTTCTGTGAAGATTTCGAGGTAAGGGAGGAGACTATGAAAGCGAATTTTATTTCTCTCCTAACATTGGTTTTGGTGTTTCAATGTTTTGCTTTTACAGAGGGTCAGGATTCTTCTGTGAGAGCTCTTGAGGAAAAGATCCTCCAGGCACGGCCCCTTCCTTTAAGCAAAGTACGATTGATGGGAGGGCCTCTCAAACGAGCCCAGGACGTGACTACCGAATATCTGCTTCAACTGGAACCTGATCGTATGCTGGCCGGGTACCGTATCCGTGCCGGCCTGGAACCTAAGGCCGAGGGCTACGGAGGTTGGGACGCCGTGGACAGCCGCCAGCTGACGGGCCATATTGCCGGGCATTATCTCTCAGCCATCAGCCTGATGTACGCAGCAACCGGCAATGAAGAGTTCAGGCGGCGGGCTGATTATATTGTCGCCGAATTCAAGGAAGTTCAGGACAAGCGGGGCGATGGGTACCTGGGTGCCATTGTCAATCGAGATGGCATTGACGGCCGGAAGCTCTTCGAACGTTTGTCCCAGGGAGAAATCAAATCCGGCGGCTTCGACCTCAACGGCCTGTGGTCGCCGTGGTACACCCTGCATAAGACATACGCCGGCTTACGGGACGCTTTTCGCTTCACGGGCAATACGACGGCTTTGGAACTCGAAATCAAGTTCGCAGAATGGGCGGAACGCATTCTCGCGCCCCTCGATGCGGGCCAGATACAGCGTATGCTGAACACCGAGTTTGGCGGCATGAACGAAATCATGGTCGATCTCTATGCTGACACAGGGGACAAACGCTGGCTGGACCTTTCCTATAAATTCGAACATCGTTCATTCATCGAGCCTCTCAAACGTCACCAGGATATCCTCGAAGGCAAACACGGCAACACGCAGGTGCCTAAGCTCATCGGCTCTGCCGATCGCTACGCTTACACGGGCAGCGCTGGGGATATCATGGCTGCAAGCTTTTTCTGGGACCAGGTCGTACAGCGCCATAGCTATGCCACCGGAGGTCACGGCCATGACGAATATTTCGGTGAACCCGGCAAGTTGAGTGATCGCGTGGACGGACGTACAGCCGAGACATGCAACGTCTACAACATGCTCAAACTGACCCGCCGGCTTTTCGCGATCCGGCCCGATGCCCATTACGCCGATTTTCAAGAACGGGCCCTTTTTAACCATATTTTAGCCTCCATTGATCCCGAGGACGGCCGGACCTGTTACATGGTGCCGGTCGGAAGAGGGGTTCAGCATGAATATCAAGGGATGTTCCGCAGCTTCACCTGCTGCGTAGGATCAGGCATGGAGAGCCATGCTCTGCATGGAGACGGGATTTATTACGAAGCGGATGGCAAGCTCTGGGTGAACCTGTATGCACCGTCCACGGCAGAGTGGACCGCGGCAGGCGTCAACCTGAATGTGGACACGGATTTCCCGGAAGGTGAGTCTGTGATCCTTAAAATGACGCTCCAGTCACCCAAAGAATTGACTCTGGCTTTGCGCCGCCCCTACTGGGCCGGCGACGGATTCTCAGTTAAAGTCAATGGCGAAGCTGTCTCTCAAGATGTGATCAATCCCTATCGCGATGTCCCTGAGTCGGGTCGTCCAGTCGCTGGTCGTGGCGGCGTGGAACAATCCGGAACTTACGTTGAACTGAAACGATTCTGGAAAACCGGCGACACAGTCGAGTTGATCCTACCCAAGACGCTTCGCCTGGAACCTACGCCCGACAACCTGCAGGTCGCTGCCATAATGTGGGGGCCTCTGGTGCTGGCCGCGGACTTGGGACCCGAGCGCGAGAGAGAGCGCGGGAGAGACATCAGCTATGAACCGCCGACTATTCCGGTGTTCGTAGTAGCAGAGCAACCGGTGAACCAATGGGTAAAATCCGTTCCCAACGAACCGGGACATTTTCGCATCACCGATGTCGGCCGTGACAGTTTCGGAGCCGACCTCGAGATCGAGGCGAATCTTGTGCCGTTCTACCGTTTGCACCGGCGTGCCTATGCTGTCTATTTCGACATGTTTACCCAGCCCGAATGGGAGGAGAAAAAAGCCGAGTATGTCGCTGAACAAGAACGACAGCGTGAACTCGAAAAAGCCACCGTGGCTTACGCTCAACCTGGAGAGATGCAGCCGGAACGGGATTTTAACTTTCAAGGCCCGGACGATGCACGCGTAACACAGGTTCTGGGTCGTCCTGGACGCAGGGGCAGGAGTTGGTTCTCTTTTGATCTGCCTGTGGAGGAGAGTCCCATGGTCCTGGTCGTGACTTACTACAGTGGCGAGCGGAGCAGAGGCGGAGCCTCATTCGACATCCTTGTGGACGGCGAACATATCGGCCATCAGGAAATGACCAGAAGCAGTCCCCCACGCTTTTTTGACGTCGAGTACCCCATCGATGCGGATATAGTCAAAGGCAAAAAGAAAGTCACTGTGCGCTTCCAAGCCACAGAAGGGAGTTCCATTGCATCGGTGTTCGGCATCCGCATGATCCGCGGCGACACAGATGAATAGCGATGAGCGGTACTGAATACTGATCAGAGATGTAAATCTAAAATATTCCCATCGAACACAATGTTCTTGTTTATAAAAATTGAACCTGAACGAGTTATAACTTTCCAAGATAATACATATTCAAAGCATATGTAATAAAAGGAATAAACTCAGTTTTTCAGAATCTCATATAATTTTTTGTTCAAGAATAAATTTTCTTTGCCTACCTTTTTTTTCTTCAGAATTCCAATTTTCTCAAGTTCCTTCAGATATTCTGCTGCTGTTTCCCGTTTTGCAATTCCTTTGTCAACAACAAACTGTATCTTGCAGTATGGTTGTTCAAAAAGGAGTTCGATCAACTCTTTGGAGTAAACATTAGAAGGGAGTCTTTTCCTTGCATCTTCTAGAGTTTTATTAAATTGATTTCTGATTTGAGCTATTTTTTCTTTTGTGTTTATTGATGTTTTTTCGATAGCTTCAAGGAAATAAATGATCCAAGGCTCCCATTCTTCTTTGAAAGTTACATCTCGAAGTAATCGATAATACTCAGCTTTATGTCGTATAATATATTGACTTAAATAAAGAATCGGAAGATCTAGAAGCTTTTTATAAACAAGATAAAGAACATTCATAATTCTTCCCGTGCGGCCATTACCATCGGTGAAAGGGTGAATAGCTTCAAATTGGTAGTGAATAAGTGAGAGTTTAACTAGGGGATCTATCTTGTCTCTTTTGTTATGGATAAATTTTTCCAATTTTTCTAATTTGTCTCTGATTACTCTTTCCCCTTCAGGAGGAGTATAGACAATCGTACCTCTTCCATCAGTAATTCGAGTTCCAGGATTAGTTCGAATCTTTTCATCTGTTTGTTTGATGATTCGAAAAATATCAACAAAGAGATTCGTTGAGAAAACTTGGCGCTTTATTAAACGCTTATAGCCTGTCCATAAAGCTTGACGATATCTGAGGACTTCTTTTGTTTGAGGGTCGATACTTCGTGCGCTAGAAGAGAAAGCTTCAAATAATTTATCATTTGTAGTTACTACATTCTCAATTTCTGAGCTAGACCGGGCTTCTTGTAATATCAGAGAATTGATTAAAATCGTTTGATTTGGAATAGTATTGGCTATGCCTTTAAGCTCGGCAAGATATCGATGAGAAGAAGCCGCTTTTTTTAGGATGATTTTACTTTCAATCTCTTTTTCTGGAGGAAGCGGCGGTAATTGATTGAAAGGTTTGCTTTTGTCAATTTTCATGAATTTCACATTTAAAACATATGTTAATACGTGTCGAATATTTATAACATTTTCTACACGTTTTTTCAATATGTCGATTTTATCGACATGTAAATAAATGCTTTCACTTATTAAAACTGATGATAGAACTGCCGAATGAAAAATAGGAATGAGATTCCTTGGCCTCTAGAAAAACGCCGACCCTGGCCTCCCTGAGGTTGAGGGTGCTCGCAGGAGGATGGCTGGACTGCAGAGCCAATAGTCACTCTTAAAAATCATCGGATCCGGAATCCGTCGTCCTAAAGCTTCTGTCCAATCTTCATCTTATTCATTTTAAACTAATGAAAAAGTTCTTGTTTAATTAGGTGATGAGATTTTGTGTGCAAATTGTGACTATAACAGTTAATTTACAATAACTTTCTGATGGAGTAATATAAATTAATACGGTGCGCCTGTAGCTCAGGGGATAGAGCGACGGATTCCGGATCCAATCAGGAGGCAAAAATCTTAGAAAATGTTTTGGGATTTGTAGAGAGCCCAAAAGGAAATTCATATCCCTTTAGCCAAGAAATTGTGTAAATTGTTGCCTCATTCCTATTAATAGAACATCAGGCGAAGTGTGATGGCTAAACAAAAGAGTCAATATAAAAATTTTCCAGTATTTTTGATGTCCTGCCTGCTGGTATTATTTTTATCCGGGATTATCTTTTTCAGCTGTTCAGAACCTGCTCATGAAAAGGAATTCAGGAGCAAAAAATCTCAAGAATCGGAAATATACAGCAATAATTCCACTACCTCTATTGACCAATTGCTGAATTCCACGTTCAGGATAGATATAAAAGAGATTGAGGTGGTCTTTGATTATTTTCCTGAAGAATGGCGTGTGAACTGTCGTAGTTTTGTCCGGTTTGTGATGCGGGAGGGACAGAAACGGCCAGTGATTCATCTCGATCCTGCTATCAACAGCAGTAATTCCGTACAGGAAATAAAATTAGATAATGAAAATTTAGATTTTTTTGACGAGTCCGATGTGAAGATTCTCAGCTATTTAGAAACTACTCAAAAAGCCATTGAGTTCCAGAGGGATTTGGATGAGGACGTAGAGCATGTCCTTGAAATGTCATATAATTTAGAGCTACCCGAAGGATATCCTCGATTTTCAACAGAATTGAATGATATTCATGGCAGGGGCAATGAAGAAATATTCCCTACTCTCAATACACCACATGAACTGGCCCATCATACAATAACGTTCAATGTCCACAGCCCTAAAGAATTCCGCTGTATCGGCTCCGGTCATGTTGAAAAAAGCGTAGGAGAGCAACAGTGGACCCTGGATACCGAGAGGGAAGTCTCTTCCTACACGGTTATGTTTGTCTTGATGCCGGCTGAAGATACAGTTTATGAAACAAGAGAAGTTGCTGGTATTGATGTCAGAATTATGGCCTACAAGGGGGGAGCTTCTATAAGCAGTGGCTTCTCCATACTCGAAAGCTGGCTACCCGAGCTCATCACCAATCTTGGCCCTTTTCCGATGCCAAGGGGTTTGAGTATTTTTCTCGCCAGTTATGGTGGGGGCATGGAATTCTATGGAGGAACTATCACTTCGATCTGGGCTCTCAAACATGAAGTTTTTCATATGTATTTTGGCTGCAGCACAGTGAATCGGACATACCGAGACACATGGATGGATGAGGCGATCAACGAATGGTATGAAAAATCTGCTGATTCTTCCTTCAGCTCCATCTGGGACAACTACAGTTCCAATATCGTATCTGGACGTTCTCCGGTGGCAGTGGGTTTTGACCAGCGTGCCTATGATGAAGGCGCCAGGATAATGCAAGCAGTGTCCCAAAAACTGGGTGGAAGGTCAGAAATGATCGGCTTCTTATACTACCTCCATCTAAATTACTCTTTTGCCCCATTTACAACCCTGAATTTTTTGGCTTATTTGAAGGACTATTCGGGTCTTGATATAGAAGATGAATTCATAAGATGGCTCTATAGCGACAGCCAAGCCTACAGCCTCTATTCCATTTTTTCGGCCGGGGAAGCCGATAAGATGATGATAGATATGACTCCTCCCAGAATGCTTCAGGAAAAGTATGGTCTCATAAAGTCGGGGAAAGAGTCCAGATGATGGAAAGAAAAGCTTTCTGTGGATTAGTGACCGCAATTTTCCTGTTTACCGGAATTTGTTTGGCCGGTCAGGTAGAAAAGAAAACCAGGAAGTTTCAGTTTGAGCTCTCCGGTGGATGGACAGAGGTCCATAAGCTGGATTTAAATCACAGGCCAAAATATGATGAAGCTTTAGAAGAAGTTTATTTAAACAGGTACATGGATAAAGAGAATCAGCTTGGGGATTTGTTCAGCTTCTCCTGGAAAAGAGATGGAAAATTTAAAAAAATAAAAGGCTGTTATCAGATAAATTTTCGCCTAAAATATTGGGTCACCCGGTCGTTGGCAGTATCACTGGGCCTGAAATATACAGCAAAGAAGCAGAATTCAGTGGTGGCCTACCAGTATGATGTGGAATCCATGAATCCCGATGATGTAGTTTTCTATACGCAGTATACTCTAGAAAGGTCATATTCGCCCTATATCCTTTCCGCAAAAGGGTATGCGCCGATGGTCGGGCTTCATTATGCTCTAGGAAGATATTCAAACTTGTCCTTTGAAAGTTACGTTGCAGTCGGACCGTTCTTTGTCTCATCGCTACTGGAGAATGAAATAACCCATAGATACGAGTATTCTCATGGTTATTGGTACAGACAAAACTATGTCTCTTCCCTCAAAGGTAAGGGAATAGGAATCGCTTTCGATTTTGGTATCAGAATGAATTTGAAGGTTTCGAACAGAACCGGTCTCTTCCTCCTGGGAGGATATACCTGGCAGAAAGCGAGTAAAATTTCAGGAGAATATTTATTTGAAGAAAAGCTGGATGATTTGAACGCCACCGGGAGTTCACAGAAATATTCCTGGGAGGGCCAGTGGATTCTGGTGCCGGCGAGTTTTGATGCTTCTTATAAATTCATTTCAATTGGATCTCTATATGATCAAGAGGATTATGAACGTTTTACAATTAATCTCACAGGAGTCCAGGTGAGAGCCGGATTGTATTTCGCCTTTTGAAGGTCTAAAAGATCGACACCTGCTCTGTCCTTCCTGCGGTGGCCAGATGAGAGTTATCGTCTTTATGGAAGACCATAAGGTCATCGACAGGATCATCCGCCACCTCAAGTAGTGTAAAGTAATCGGATTTGGAATCCGTCCTCTTAAAGCTTCTGTCCGATCTTCCTTTTGTTTATTTTAAACTAAAAAAAGTTCTTGTTTAATTAAGTGATAAGATTTTGTGTACAAATTGTGACTATTGCAGTTAATTTACAATAACTGTCTGATGGAGTAAGATGATTCAATTCGGTGCGCCTGTAGCTCAGGGGATAGAGCGACGGATTCCGGATCCAATATAGGGGATTCTCTTAACCTCTTGAAAACAAAGTAACAGTCAATTTTATCAGCAATTTACAAATTATATGTAGGTATATGGAAGTATACATCAGTTGATATAAAAACCCTGGGTCATCCGGTTTGGAGATCAAAAACAATACGACATAATACGACATAATACGACAATAAACGACATTTTAGGGGAAAAGCTTGACTAATACTAACTAATCTAGCGAAATATTAATAATAAATAATTAAAAGTTTTTTTTGGAGGGAAGTAAAATACGGGAAAAAATAATCCTTTTCTTCCACTATTACAAAGCCAATCTAAAAAGAAAAAATTTATCCATGTCTAAAAAACAAGGATATAAGGTCAATAATAAAGGGAAAAAAGCATATTCCTATTCCTAAGGAGGCGATATGGGAACAAAAGTAAAACGACGGCAATTCTCCGTTGTTAATCGATCGCTCCAGTATGGATTCCTGGCAATGGTTCTTTCCTACAGTATAATCATCGCAGCTTTTCTTGCCGCTTTCCTGTTTGTGCCAGACATAAATGATATGAATAATGAAGATCTTAGCGTGGAAATACGGGCAGCTGCGGCCAAAAGAATCTTTACCCTCCATTCTCGGGTATGGCCCTCTGTTATAGCGCTAGTCTGTGTTCTTAATATTCATTCATTCCGAGCTTTCCACCGGATCGCCGGGCCTCTGTACCGGTTTCGTTGGGCTTTTGCGAAGATAGGAAAAGGGAACCTGAACTTTCGGGTTAAGCTGAGGTCAAAAGATTACCTTAATCAGGAGGCGGAGATGTTTAACGAGATGATAGAAGTGCTTGCTGAAAAATGGGGAAGCATGCAGTTTGTCGGCCTGAAGGCACTCAAATCAATGGATGGCTTGGAGCAGTCACTGAACATGATGAGCGGCACGAGAGAGGCAAATAAGCATCTTCTGCAGATACACCGCCAGCATCTAGAAACACTTGTGGATCAGACCCGATATTTTCGGCTGATTGCGGAAGATAAAGTAGAGCAAATAGATACATGTAAAGATACTATTTAAAATTATGGTCAAATGGTTGCCTGTGTTGCACTGGCTTTTGGATAACATTCCGTTCGCTCGCCAGAACCGAAGAAGGCAGCGTAAGGCTATGACGCTGACCGAGCTGCTTATTGTAATAAGCTTAATTGGGATACTTATGGGTATTGCAGTGCCAATGTACACTAATCACCTCGCCAGGGCGAGAAACACCGTAGCCATTGGGGATATCTATGAGATAGGATTGCAAATCATGGTTTATATGACCGATAGGGGAGAGCTGCCTCAAACCTTGGAAGAGGTAGGATGGGGAAAGCGTTCAGATCCTTGGGGAAATTTATACCAATACTTTAGAATCGAAGGTGCGAAAGGGAAGGGAAAGATGCGGAAAGACCGGTTTATGGTTCCATTAAATACCGACTTCGACCTGTATAGCATGGGGAAAGATGGAAAGAGCGTTATGCCTCTCACAGCCAAGGATAGCAGGGATGACATCCTCCGTGCCAATAATGGTGGTTACATAGGTTTGGGTTCTAAGTTCTAATCCAGGTTACAGAGCATGAAATTTGAAATAACATTTCTCCGAAGCAAAGTGGCAAGACGCATTTTTATTCTATTCATCTCCTGCGCCCTCGTTCCCATCGTATTCCTGGCAATCCTATCTTTTAGCCACGTAACAAAACAGCTCAATGAGCAGAGCCAGAGCCGACTTCACCAGGCTAGCAAGACTATGGGTCAGAACATTCTTGAACGGCTGTTGATTCTTGAGATCGAGATGAAGATGATTACTTCCAACCTTAAGGCAGACTCCTACGGTAGCCTCCCCACTCCGTCCGAAGGATTTAATACACACATAAAACAAGAGATCAAGGGTCTTAAGCTTATCACCGATGCTGGCAAGCATATAGACTTCTTTGGTAGTATTCAGAATACGCCTGAATTAACTCCGGGGCAGAAGCAACATATTCTATCCGGTAAGATCGTTGTATCAATCGAGTCTCGTTCAGATAGTTGGGCGCGTATATTTATGAGTAAAAAGCTTAATCCCGAATATCCTGGGTATGAAATCCTGTGGGCTGAAATCGACCCCTTGTTTCTTTGGTACATGCAATATGAGGAGCCATTGCCGTTCATGACTGAGCTTTGTATTCTGGATCAGTCGAACAATGTGCTCTTTTCATCACTCCCTCTTCCATTATCGCTTCCTGAGGAGGCTGTGCTCAAAATGAGTCATGCTTCCTCGGGTCAATTTGGGTGGTCACACGGGGAAGAAGAGTATCTGGCCAGTTTCCGGACTGTCGGCCTCCAGGGCTCATATTCTTCTCCGAATTGGATAGCGGTGCTGAGCGAGCCGAAAGCCTATGTGCTCGAACCAATGGCCTACTTCAAAAAAATATTCATCCTTGTCATCCTTGCTTCTCTATGGGTGGTATTACTCTTGAGTATCAACCAGATCCGAAGGAGTCTGGTCCCACTCGAAAGGCTTAAGGAGGGAACCCAGCGCATCGCCAGAAGAGATTTCAATAGCCGGGTGACGGTGACAAGTGGCGATGAATTTGAGGAAGTCGCAGCGTCGTTCAATACAATGGCCGCCCAGTTGGGTAAACAATTCAAAACACTGACCACGATGGCTGAGATCGACCGGCTAATCCTTTCATCATTAGATTACGTGAAAATCGTAGACACGATACTCACTTATATGCGCGAAATTTTTCCCTGTGAATGTGTAAGCGTAACCATAGTTGATTCCAACGATTTGAATAAGGCTCAGATCTATGTCGGGGAAAGTAAGTACAAGAATGGAAAACATAGGGAAACAATCAAGCTTAAGCCCGAAGAGTTGCAAAAACTCAGCGATAATCCACATACTTTATTGATAGAACTAGACGAAGCTCTTCCGAGTTATCTAGCACCCTTGGCTAGCCGCGGCATCAAATCATTTTTGGTCCTGCCCATTTTCCTCAAACAAAAGTTTTCGGGAATCATTACCCTCGGGTACCTCGAACCACCTGGGCTTACTCAGGAAGACTTGGCCCAAGCCCGTCAATTGTCTGACCAAACAGCGGTGGCCTTTTCGAATGCCCGATTGATCGACGAATTGAACCAGCTCAGCTGGGGTACGCTTACGGCCCTAGCTCGGACCATCGATGCGAAATCTCCATGGACGGCTGGCCACTCCGAACGCGTGACAAAAATAGCATTGCAAATCGGTCAAGTAATTGGGCTCTCCTCAGAAGATTTAGACAGTCTACGTCGAGGAGGGCTGCTCCACGACATTGGTAAGATCGGCATACCACCCGAGATTCTCGACAAGCCTGGGAAGTTAACAGCCGAAGAGAGAAAGCTCATGCAGAAACACGTTCGCTTGGGAGCACGTATATTGGAACCCATCGCTGCGTTTGCCGAAGCCATACCCATAGTATTGCAGCATCACGAGCGTTTTGATGGTAAGGGTTATCCTGAAGGTCTTGCTGGAGAAGCCATAAATTTTAATGCCCGTATTTTTGCGGTGGCCGACTACTTTGAAGCCATCACCTCAAAGCGACCCTACCGAAAAGCACTTAGTCGCCAGAGCGGCATTAAGTTCATCAAGCGAAGAGCCGGCAGGGAGTTCGATCCGAAGGTAGTACAGGCCTTCTTGGAGGCCATGACCCAGGAGGAGAGAGAGTAAGATGGTCCGACAATTCAGACGCGTCTATTGGTTTCAGCAAAAATTAATGAATGTCTTTAGTCCAGCTGAAGAGATCTTTATGATCCGCCTAGTCTTTAGTCTGAAGCATGTTTTAGCTGGAAATTATGTTTTTTTCTGTCAGGAATCTCCGCAGAACATATATAAAGGCAGTTGTTGCAAGCTGAAAATATGGGAGAGACACAAATGAAATCAAAAAAGTTTTTGTTAGCATTCATAATTCTCACTGTATTGTTCGGATACAGGTGCGGGAAAAAAAATACTGTCCCGGAAGAACTACAAGGAGTGTGGAAGACCTCGGCACCAAAATACAAGGATTGCTTTCTCGAGTTGACGAAAGTCGCAATTATTTTTAGAACCGCTGAAGGGGAGGACGACTACAATACTATTAAGAGCATAAAAATAAAGAAAATACCAAATGAAAAATGCATCTTATACACCATCTCTTACCTGGATCGTGAAAGACAAGAATTCAAGTTCCCCATCTACTATGATCTAGCAAATAATGGCGTGATTAGATTTAAGAATCAACCACGAATCTCGTGGACGAAAGAAAAGCGTTAATTGAGGATGAAGCACATAACTAACAAAGGGACCCCTGTAAGAAAGCCATAGTAAACAGGGATTTTACTTTCCTGAAGAGCATGTTCAAAATGGCGGCGGTGGAACAGCTTGTTTCAAAGCAAGAAGAGAGCGGATACAGTGCAGATGGTCACAATTGGCACATTACCCAGAGATTGCCAGCCCAAAGAACTCATAAGTTGAGGCCGAGAGTGGAGAATAAACCTTAATTTAATTACTCCATATTATTCCGTTTTTCCACTGGAGAATCAGGAGTGAAAGATTCGCCTAACATGAACTGGTCAATAGCCGAGAAAATATTGGCATTTTAATTTCAAATTCATTAGGATATTTTTATGCAAAACAAAGCGATGTTGCAAGATTGGATTTTAAATCATCAGAATCCGGAATATTCTCTTTTATAAAGTTGACACGGGGAATATTGGTTCAAATTTAAAGGAGATAGAACAATGGGTGAAGACTTTGAAAAAGGTTTGTATTCTCCCAAATTAATGGAAGAAATTAGAAACAGATTTTTATATGTCGATTGGGATCCTTATTCCGGAAAACGGATTTACCTTGAAGCTGCTTCGGGCTCGCTAAGGCCAAAATCAGTAATCAAAACGATGGCAAAAGAGACATGCCTGCCTGATCAACAAGGAAGAGCGAATCCGGGATCTGCTCACTCAGTTGAGATTACCGCTAAAGGGATTGAAGACCTCATGATCTTTTTCGGAGCGAAGTCCGGGCAAACCATACCAGGCTGGAGCAGCAGCCACGTGATATATCGCATCACAAACGCGGTTCTCTCCTCCATCCCCGGAACAAATGTTGTTACAACTGGACTAGACCACGCTTCAGTCCGAAGTGCAGTAACGCAGTTTGCCGAGAAGTACGGGAAAGAAGAGCGTATCGCCGAGCCCAATCGAGAAACAGGCTCTGTCGAGCTGGATACAATTTACGAAAAAATTGACAAGGATACCTGTTTTCTGGCTGTCATACACACTTCTAACGTCACCGATGGAATATATGATGTCAAAACAATTGTCCAAGAGGCAAGGAAGATAAACCCTGATTTGTATATCATGGTCGATGGCGTCCAATACTCGCCATCTGATCTCATTGACGTCGAAGAGATTGGAGCAGATGCCTATGTTTTTGCACCTTACAAAAACTATGGCGTTAAGGGATGTGGGTATGCTCATGTTTCAGATAGATTGGCAAAGCTTCCGCATTGGAAATATATTTTTAAGCCTGAAACGAGCTGGGACCTGGGCGGTGTAGAGCATCAATCTTATGCGGCCTGGTCAGCTGTTGTAGACTATTTGTGCTGGCTTGGCGACCATTTCACAGATTCTGCTGATCGGCGTGCACAGGTTGTAGCTGCCATGCAGAGTATAAAGGCACATTCGACAGGCCTTCTATCTACGCTGATTAATGGCACAGATGAAATTGCTGGCTTCAAGGATATGAAGCATATTGCCGTTTATGGGATGGGAGAGGATCTATCAAGTCGCGCATGTCTTGTCGGGTTTAACCTAGAAGGGATTGAATCAATCAAAGGATGTGAACTTTACAAGGAAAAGCAGATCAGACTTCATGCCCCGGGGCAAGATCCGTTTTTTGCGGCTATGTTGAAACAGCTTGGCATATCAAGCTTTATCAGATTGTCAGCGTGTCATTATAACACGCCGGAGGAAATAGAGCTGTTTCTCAAGGCTACAGCAAGTTTCGCGTTGAAAACATAAATATAGGGAGAAACCATAAATCTATGAGAATAAAAATTTTCACAACTGGCGGTTCAATCGATAAATTCTATTTTCTCATAATTTGACTTACAAAAAAATAGGAGGTGGATGATGTTTCGCAGGGGAATTCTCATTTTTGTTATGCTTTTTGTAATAGCAGGGAGTGTATACGCTCAGAGTCCCGAACCAGGGATGCTTTTCCTGTATCCTGAGCGTATCGTATTGAAGGACGGCGGCTTTTTCAACGCCGAACGGGGGATGATGTTTGTGCCCGTAAATCGGTCTAAGAAAAACAGCGCTGTGATTGTGGTTGAAGTATACCGTTTCAAGAGGTCAAAGAAAGCCAATCCTGAGACACCGCCCATTTTTTATCTGCACGGCGGACCGAGTTTTGGAGGTTTAGAAAGATACCTTGAGAGGCTTGGCACTTTTGAGGAGCAGTGGCTTCCTTTTCTGGACATTTCAGATGTGGTTGTGGTGAGTCAGCGCGGGACTGGACCGTCAAAGCCAACAACGATTATCGAGACGACCACAGAGCCTCTGCCTCCGGATCAACCGTACGATGAAAAAAAAGCGGTTGCGGAATTTCAGCAAGTCCTTGCGAGGGAAAAAGCGATTTGGGAAGAACTGGGTCTCGATTTGTGCGGCTTTACTGTCATCGAAGCGGCAGCGGATGTCAATGATGTTCGAAAAGCGTTGGGATACAAAAAGGTCATCATATGGGGCGGTAGCTTCGGTTCACACTGGGGTATGACTCTTATGCGCTACTATCCTGAAATTGTAGAACGTGCGATTCTTCGCGGTATGGAAGGTCCAAACCACACCTATGATCATCCCGGTCATCTATGGAATGTCTATAAACGGGTTGCCGAAGAAGCAGAAAATGCGCCTGAGTTGAAGGATTTAATCCCTGAAGGCGGAATGATCGAAGCAATTCAAACAGTAATCAAACGTGTCGAAGAGAAACCTTTCAAAGTGACAGTCACCAATCCAGAGACCAACGAGTCTCAGGATGTCTTGTTTGATGCAGCGTCCATTAAACGATTAGCGAGAGGTTACTCCCGCGGTTTGCCCGCATGGCCAGCCGATGTGATCACTCTTTATAACGGCGATTTCAGCAAGGCGGCTGAAAGAGCGGTTCGCAGGTATCAAAATAGCGGAAGAAGTTTCAGAACCGTGAGTTATTGGATGCTCGACTGTGGCTCCGGTATCACACAGGAACGTCTGGCGGAATACAAAGCCGATCCGGCTGTAAAAATTACCGGACTGGGCAGTTGGGATTACATGGTAGGTTGTCCGGTCTGGGGAAGCGACCTGGGCGATGAATTCCGTCAAAACTTCGAAACCGATATCCCGACCGTCATTGTTCAAGGAACCTGGGACACATCTACTCCATATGAGAATGCGCTCGAACTGGTTCCTTATTTTAAAAATAGCAGGTTTATTCCTGTGATTAGGGGGCCCCATGGGGCCATCAGAGCAGCTCTGAGAGTCTCAGAGAAATTTCGCAAAGGGATCATGCACTTTGCAGCTACCGGGGATATGTCCGACCTGCCAGATAAGGTGGAAATGCCACCTGTTAAATGGATTGTTCCAGAGTTTGCGAAAAAAACAAAAACAAGTATTTTCAGCGAGTTACCACAACGCTGAATTTTTAAACATTGAGGTGCCCGGAAAGTCTATAGAACAAAGCTATCGGATTTGAAATTTGTCAGTCATTGACTTTTAATTAGTTTATGATTTATGTATTTTATACACTTGAATTTAACCATTTACCTGAATTCCAACCTTTAGTGACTGGAATGTGACTGTTACCGCTGATTTACAATATTAGTCTGATAGAGTAATATTATTCAATGCGGAGCGCCTGTAGCTCAGGGGATAGAGCGACGGATTCCGGATCCGTAGGTCGCAGGTTCGATTCCTGTCAGGCGTACCAGCTTTCCTCTGGAAAGTCCTCACTTTCATTTAGGCATCCGTATCCATAATTAGGCGTTTTTAAGCACAATCTGTTACATATCCGTTACACGGGGAGAAGTCTATATTTAATTTGACACTCCCCTCACTTATTGATATTCTTTTGCCAAGTAAACAGCGGGAGAGCAATGAGTGTAGAATGTCCTAAATGCAATACCGATAACACCTCTGACTCCGAATTCTGTAAAAAGTGTGCTACACCTCTTCCTTCATCAGAGGAAATCCCTGCCTCTCCCACAAAGACTCTTGAAACACCCACAAATGAACTAACCAGAGGAACTACTTTTGCTGGAAGATACGAGATCATCGAAGAACTTGGAAAAGGAGGCATGGGCAATGTCTATAGGGTAGAAGACAAGAAGATTAAGGAAGAAGTCGCATTAAAGCTCATAAAACCTGAAATCGCATCAGATAAAAAGACCATAGAACGCTTTAGGAGTGAGCTGAAAATAGCACGGAAGATACGCCACAAAAATGTGTGTGGTATGTACGACTTGGATGAGGAGAAAGGGATTCACTATATCACTATGGAATATGTCTCTGGTGAGGATTTAAAGAGTTTTATCAGAAGAGCAGGTCCATTAAATGCAGGGAAGACGCTTTTTATTGCCAGACAGGTATGTGAAGGATTAACAGAGGCTCATAGATTAGGAGTTGTGCATCGTGATTTAAAGCCCCAGAACATCATGATAGACAAAGATGGTAATGCACGCATCATGGATTTTGGGATAGCCCGCTCTCTTAAAGCAAAGGGGATAACTGGTGCAGGAGTAATGATTGGGACGCCTGAGTATATGTCGCCTGAGCAAGCTGAAGTGAAGGAAGTAGATCAGCGTTCAGATATTTATTCTCTGGGAGTTATTCTTTATGAGATGGTGACAGGGAGAGTTCCTTTTGAAGGAGAAACTCCTTTAGGTATAGCAATGAAGCATAAGAGCGAGATGCCTAAAGATCCCAGGGAGATAAATTCTCAAATCCTTGATGATCTCAGCATAGTAATCCTGAGATGCATGGAAAAGGATAAAGAGAAAAGGTATCAGAGTGCAGGTGAGTTGCGTTCTGAATTAGAGAATATTGAGAAAGGGATCCCTACTACCGAGAAGGTAATACCAAAGAGAAAACCAATAACCTCAAAAGAAATAACCGTAACATTTAGCTCAAAAAAGCTCTTAATCCCTGCTTTAGTTGTCGTAGCTCTTGTGATTGCAGCGGTGATTATCTTGCAGTTACTTCCAAAAAAGGAAGCAGGCCCCACTCCGCCAGATAAACCCTCAATTGCCGTGCTCCCTTTTGAAGATTTAAGCCTACAACAGGATCAAGGCTATTTTTGTGATGGACTTGCAGATGAACTCATAAATAGACTGACTAAAATAGAGAGCTTAAAAGTTCCTGCCCGAAGCTCTACCTTCTCTTTTAAGGGAAAAGAGTTAGGTATCCAAGAGATCGGGAAACAATTAAATGTTGAAATGGTGTTAGAGGGAAGCTTACGGAAAGCAGGGAATAAGCTACGTATTACAGTGCAACTTGTTAAGGTATCCGATGGCTATCCTCTTTGGTCTGAGAAATATGAACGTGATGAGGCAGACATCTTTGCCTTACAGGATGAGATTTCTTTAGCGATTGTAGACAATCTGAAGATAAAACTACTTGGAGAAGAGAAGGCGAAGATTATAAAGCGCTCTACAAATAATAATGAAGCTTATGACTTGTATTTACAGGGTCAATATTTTTTAGCCAAAAGGACAGAAGAGGCCATAAGGAAAGCAATGAAATATTTTCAGCAAGCGCTTGAAATTGATCCTAATTATGCTTTTGCTTATATAGGACTGGCTGATTCTTATTTGCTCCTTCCCGATTATAGTCTTACTCCTCAAAATGATATATTTTTATATGCCAAGGAGGCATTATTAAAGGCACTTGAAATAGATGATTCGCTTGCTGAAGCATTCACCACAAGTGCATCAATTAAGAGATTTGAATGGGATTGGGAAGGTGCCGAGAAAGATTTTAAGCGAGCTATCGAGCTTAATCCACGCTATGCACCTGCTCTTCATTGGTATGCATTGGATTTGATGTGTATAGCTCGGTTTGACGAATCTTTAAAAAAGATAAAGCTAGCTCATGAACTTGATCCCCTTTCTCTAATTATTAACAAAAACTTGGGATGGGTATATTACTATTCTCGAAAATATGATAAAGCAATAGAAGCGTGGGAAAAGACGCATGAATTGAATCCGAACTTTAGTTGGGTGCATCTTCATTTTGGGCAAGTCTATTTACAAAAATCGATGTATGAAAAAGCCTTAATCGAGTTTCAAAAAGAAAAGGAGCTTTCATTAGGCTTAAATCCAGTTGTTGACGCCTTGATTGGAGTCACTTTTGCTCTGATGAAAAAAAGAAAAGAGGCAAAAAAAGTCCTTGATGATTTGATGAGTAAATCGAAGCAAACGTATGTTTCACCAACAGGGTTGGCACTTATATATCTTGCCCTTGACGATGAAAATAATTGTATCGAGTGGCTAAACAAGGCTTACGAGGAGCGAGATAGATGGCTGACTTGGCTCTGCATGGATCCGTTATTTGACAGCATTCGCACAAACATGCAGTTCAAAACCTTGTTGAAGAAAATGAATTTGGAATAATCAAGAAAAGACTTTAAGAATGACTGGAAGGGAAAAGCCATAGAGCATTACGAGAAATTCCTTGACCTCTGGAAGAACACTGATCCTGGCATCGCTGAGGTAGAGGATGCTAGGGAAAGGCTGGCTGGGCTGAAGAGTAAGTAATCTACTGTATTTCTTTGTGTCGTCTAAGAAAAATTATGTTAACTCCTGAAATCTATAATTGTAAATATATCAATTAGATAGGAGTATTGAGGAAAAAATAGGAAAATATTTTTCAGTATTCTTAAAATCTGCCCCAAAACAACCTGAAAATCAGGGATTCGTTCCCATTTAGGAGTGGTTTTTTGCCTTTTTTAGTACGTATTTTCCCGATACCTATTCACTAAAGAGTTGAGAATTAGACTCGGGATCCGTAAGTCGCAGGTCCGATTCCTGCTAGGCGCGCCACAGTTCCCTCCTATATAACAAGGTGTTAATAATATATTTTCTTCTATCCCATCAAACCCGGATAGGCATTCTCAATATCATTTCCAATATTTGTTGATTAAATATTCTGTGTCTTTACCGTGTTTTAGCCAGTCGAAGTATTCTTCCTTGGATTTGAAGGGTGGATAATGATGAGGCTGGAGTTTTAAGGATGTTTTGACAAGTGGAGCGGGTTTTTGGGGGATATGCTTTGTTAGCTCCTGCTTGATCTTTTTAGATCGTGATTGAAGCGATAGGTCTGCCCAGCTCGCGTTTCGAATTCTAGCGCCTTGTCGTCGTAGACCAATCGGCACGGATTGCCGTTCTTGGAGCGTATTACCACCTCTTTAAGCTTCCCGGCCTGCCACGTTATATCGACTTCAAATCCGCCACGTGCACACACTCCGGTGATTTTCCCCTCCGACCATGAGCTAGGTAAAGCGGGCAGCAGTTGGATTTTACCAGGCTCAGAAGCCACCAGCATTTTGATGATCACCGCCGGCAAACCTCCGCTGATGTCCATGTTGAACAGCGATTTGTGATTATGCATGGAGGCCAGGTTATTCAACCAGTAGCGGTTGACGAGATGTACCAGGCACTGGTATGCCAGGTCATTTTCTCCAAGGCTGGTTGCTGCTTGCCCTAGCTGAACCAATCCAAAGGACATAAAGCCTGAACCTTTTTTCCAGTGTCGATCGAGCTTGATTTCAATTACCCGCTTGAAAGCGGCTCGAAGTTCAGAATTCTGAGCTATCTCTTCCGGCATTCCATCATAAAGTGGATAGAGATGAGAGGAATGTCGATGGCTGTATTGATCCTCCAGTTTGGGCGTCAGCCACTCCTTGACAGCGCCATCCTCGTTAATCATGTACTCCGGCATCTTTTCCAGCATCTTCTGCCATAGAGGAATCTTCTCTTGGTTAACTCCCAATTCACGGGAGGCTGCGATTACGTTCCGCAGCAATTCCTTGGCTGCTGCCACGTCCATTGTGGCATTAAACGAGCCTTGTGATTTGGTGTTGTTAGGCGTGTTTTCCGGTGATTGCGTCGGAGAAAATATGTATTTCCCGTCTGAGCCTTCTATTAAATAGTCTTCAAAGAAAATAGCTGCTTTTTCCATAAAAGGTAACGCATGCTCTCCCAGAAATTTCCGGTCGCCCGTATACTGATAATAATCATAGAAAAAATGAGCGGCCCAGGCAGCACCACCCACCCAGAAAGCGCCCGCGAAGTCAGGGGCAAAGGCGTTGTTGAAGCCGTTGGTCGACGACCGGGAGGGGAGAACAATCCCTCTCGCCCCAAAAATGCGTTGGGCATTGAGTTCCAGGTAGGGGACGAGCGACTCCATATAGGATGTGTAAGCCAGCATGAGCTCAGGCATATTCCCCATCAGCATGCTGGCGATGGCCGAGGGTACGTTGCCGTTATGGGTAAAATCGCTGGCCCACGAGGGGGAATATGTCCCACCCCAAACGCCCTGCAGGGTCGGGGGAAGCTCTCCCGTACATGAAATGATGTTGTAGCGACCGGCGTCGAATTCTTTTTCGATAAGTGCCTTCGAGGGATTCTCATTGGTCGTCTTGGCCAACAATTCCTCCGTGGTCAATCCGCGGTCCGAACCAGCACCGAGGTCCAACCGCATCCGGTTGAAGAGTTCTCCATGAATGCGCTCATGGCGCTGGAGCAGATGCTTATAATCCGTCGAAAGACTATCCAGAAATGTTTTTGTCTCAACGATCCGCGAACGATCGGGATCGTAGATCATCTTGATATCGATAAAAACCAGCACTTGATCCGCTCCTGTGACGACAAGCGCCTCGCCTTCCGGCATTGCCGCACCGTTCTTTACGAAAACGCGGGCTACCCCTTCCAGGGCATGGATACTTCCGGGGTAGACTTTGGCAAAATTGTTCCGGTAGGTCAGGGCAGACTTTTCAGCCGTTATTTTCAGGTCGGTGAAGTGGCTCTTGAACCTTCTGGACGAAGACGCTAACGTCCGGGGATTTAGCTTTTGACTGGGCTCCCGCGGTTTGAGTTTCAGCTTGCAGCTTACCGTTCCCTGGTTTGGACCCGTTATCAACAAGACGGCAACGCCGTCCACTCGGGAGACAAACAGACGGCGTTCGAACACGCCGCGGCTATCGGTCCAATGGACAGTCGCCTCGCCAGTCTGGAAATCCACGGACCGCATATAATCAGTGATTTTCCTCTCAGCGTCCATCTGGATGTTGAGGTCAAAGGCAGGGACAAAAGGATCGGGATACATAAAACCTTTTTGCTCTGAGAGGTCAAAAGCCAATTGGGTTGCCTGCCGGTACAGCCCCCGTTGGATCAGCCTGCGAATCTCGAACAAGCGCGGTGCAATATTGGGCGGCATAACCGGGTCCCCCATCGGCAAGAAAAGACGTTCATGGCTGAAAATGATCGTCTCATCCAGAGGACGGCTCAGAACGTTTGCACCGATAGTGCCGTTTCCGCAGATCAGCCCCTGTTCCCATGTTTCCGCCGGTTTGGAACTGATAAAACCCCTTTCTGGCGCTTGCAGCTGCCTGAGGGGCGCCGAGGAATTAACGGCCAGAACAATAGTGAGCAAACCAATCACAGAGAGTGAACAAATATGATGTTTCATGACGATTCGACACCTCCTGAAAAAAGTAACCGAGATTCCCCGGATAATACACAAAAACGTGACTTTTCTAAGTTTATAAGTGATTTTTGGCTCTCATTTAATACTCCTCTCCTGCGCTTTCTTGGCAATAGGATAATAATTAATTAGGTGAGTGTCAAATTGAAATATGGATCTTTCTCCGTGTAAATAATAAGTAGCAGTTCTTCTTTATTTTTTGCCTTGCTTTTTGTATTTTTAGCGAGAAGATCAACTTTATAATTCAGGTATTGACAGATACTTTTTTTTCTGCTATAACCAATTATATTGGTTATATAACCAATATAATTGGTTGAAGGCTAGTTATGTTAAAAGCTTTATTTGGTTCAGAAAGAAGAGGAAAAATTCTTTTGTATATATATACAAACGGAGAATCGTATCCTACAGAAATAGCTAAAACGTTTAAATATTACCTAAATTCTATTCAAAATCAAATGCTAAATTTAGAAAAAGAGGGGATTCTTTATAGCAAGCTCAAAGGTAAAATAAGATTATTTGGATTAAATCCAAGGTACCCCTTTAAAAAGGAATTAGAATCACTATTTGAAAAAATTCTGAAATTTATTCCTGAAGAAGAAAAAGAAAAGTTTTATTTTCGAAGATTAAGACCTCGCATAACGGGAAAGTCTCTATAAGGAAAAATGCTATGCGAATAAAAGGATTATCTTTAAAAAATTTTGCAATAGTAATTTCTGATTATCTTAGAAAAAATGGAATTGAAGTTATACTTACTGGTGGGGCATGTGTTGTCATTTATACAGATAATAAATATATGTCTTATGATTTAGATTTTGTATTAATTTCTTATGATAGACAAAAAGAAGTAAAACAACTACTAATAGATATTGGATTTTATGAAGAAGGAAGGTATTATAAACACAGTGATAGTGAATATTTTATAGATTTTGTTTCCCCTCCGCTTTCAGTTGGGGAAGAACCCGTGAAGGAAATTTCTGAGATAAAAAAGGGAAAACTTAAATTAAAACTACTGTCTCCTACAGATTGTGTTAAGGACCGTTTGGCTGCTTTTTATTATTGGAATGATAGACAGGCTTTGGAACAGGCAGTTTTAGTTTGTAAGGATAATAAAGTTGATTTATCAGAAGTTGAAAGATGGTCAGAAAATGAAGAAAAGAGCAGTGAATTTGAAAGATTTAAAAAGATATTAACAGAAACTGTAAAATAATATTTTTTTTGTCTTGTTGTATCTTAATTGGCTCTTATTCAGATAATGAACTGACTTAACATAATGGATGTTCTTTCCATCTTTTAAACACTAAAGGAGAAGATGATAAATGGAAATAAGGTCCTGGTTCGGTCTTTCGCCCCATAAGATACCTATTGCAGGAAAGCAGGGCACCATGGCCGTGCTGGCTGGGCTGAAGAGTTAGAAATATCCCTTGTTTGTTTCATTCCACGCTTTTACCCCACAACGAGAATTATAAAGATAAGTTATTCGGTTAATCTTGATACTTAAAGGAAACCTTTACTTTAGTCCGAAAAGCTGTGACCTTTCCATCTTCAACCTTCATATCAAAATCAACTGCTTCTGCAATTCTCAAATCTTTAAGGGTTTTTCGAGCTGTTTCGATGGCGTTTGTTGCAGCCTCTTCCCAAGAGTTGGGACTTGTACCTATAAGTTCTATTACTTTGTACGTGCTATCCATAATTTACCTCCTTTTAATAATCCAAGTTAAATGAAACATATACGGAGAGAACTGTAAAACGTTCAATTGTATTTGTCAATTTTAATATGCTAATTTTTTCCCAAATGCTTTTTATATCCTCCTATCAGTAAATTTATGCGAATTAAACAAAGCCTGGATGTGGGATGTCGACCGAAGCATTTTAGCAGTAAGTTTATTAATGTATAAAAAAAGAAAATTTTCCTCCTTTAGCACAAAAAGCAAATATATCCCTGCCGCTTGACAACTGATTTTATGATTTATATCCTAAGATTAATTATTAGGCAAATTGAGCAAATATAGATATCTTAATCCATGAGGAGATAAGGAAATGAAAAAAGGACTTTTTACTATTTCTATTTTTGTGAGTATCCTGGGATTAAGTTTTTTATCCCTGGCGCAATTCACCCAAAATGAACTTGCAGAGAGAGCAAAATGGGAAGAACTCCTAAAAAAGGGCAAGGTCATTAAAAGTCAAAAATTAGGCCAGGGAGTAACAAAACCGAGAAGGCTTTTCTTGAAAAAAGGAGATTTAGAGGGAAGCGGCGTTTGGAAAAGCCCCAGTGGAACAGATGCAGGAATGTTTGATAAATGGGAGGCTGAAGTTGCTGCCTACAGATTGGATAAACTCCTGGGATTAGGCATGGTCCCACCTACTGTCGAGAGAAGATACCGGGGAAGAAAGGGGTCTTTTCAGTTATATGTTACACTTGCGCTCAGCGAGCAAAAGAGATTTAAAGAGAATATTCCAATACCGCCTGATAAAGCCGAGTATTTAGAAAAAATGATATATCTAGCAAGGGCTTTTGACAGCCTGATTGCCAACACTGACCGCAGCCAGCAAAATATTCGTTATACCGAAGACTGGCGTTTGATTCTTATCGACCATTCACGTTCTTTTCGTACTTCGAGAAGACACACAGATAAATTAATTTATGGTAAATACGGACAAAAGAGCAAGTTGCGCTTTCTGAAGCTTCCTCGTGCGTTTGTTGAAAAGATCAGAGCTTTGAGCTACGGTAAAATTAGAAGTGTTGTAGGCAACTATTTGACATCGACAGAAATCGAAGCTGTTCTAACCCGAAGAATACTCCTTTTAAAAGAGATAGATGAGATGATAAGAGAGAGAGGGGAAGAAGACGTTTTGTATTAGTATCTACTGTTTGATTTAAATAAATATTCAGTTCAGGAGTGCCAGCTCACTCCCGGATTTTTCTCTAAATATAAACCCCCTAAGGTTTAATAAAGCAGGATTATTACTTTCTTTTTATGTGAATGCTTCCTCCGGAAGTGCGTAAGTACAATTCCGGGCCTCCACCGTTCATTTTTGCCTTGAGTGACGTTTTTTTAATCTCACCCTGGATTGTGACAGGATACTCGGTGTAAACCCGGCCGCCGCTTGCTCTTGCATCTACATTCACACCAACACCTTCTGCCATGTAGACAGTAACGCCTCCTCCTGAGGTTTTAAGGCTGCATCCGGATTTGGGCTGTTTGGAAATATAAGCTGAAACACTTCCTCCTGAAGTCGTAGCCTTAATTGCACCCATCACTTCTTCGACCTTAATGCTGCCGCCAGAAGTGTGTGCGTCAACTTTGCCTTTTGCTCTTGTAATTTTTATGCTTCCGCCAGAAGTATAAGCAGTTACATCACCATCCACTTCACCGATCGTAATGCTCCCTCCAGAGGTTTTTATATCCGCTGTTTCAGTACAGCTTAAAAGCTTTATGCTGCCGCCAGAAGTCCTGCCCCAGATCGGTCCCTGTATGCGGTTGAAATGTAGACTGCCACCTGAAGTTTTGCTTTGGACCTTTCCTTTAAGGTCGTCGATTGAGATGCTTCCACCTTTTGTTTTAAGATCGACGTTAAATTCTTGGGGAACAGAAATGAGAAACTTGACCCTGAGATATTTGCCAATATTATTAAATAAATTTTCCAGCCCACTCCGGTCATATTCTCCCTTAACATATACAGTATTACCGTCCTGGCGGAAGTCAAATTTTAAGTCTTCCAGAAAACTCTTTGCTCTTTTTGAGCTTGTTGTTCTAATTTTACGGATAACTTCGATTTTTAGGGTGTTTTTTCCCCCGGTTTTGACTTCAATAGAACCAATGTCTGTTTCAAGAATTAGCTGCCCTCCTGGTTTGACATGGAACGATTTGTTAATGTTGTTTTCGATCTCTCCTGAAACTTGAGCAGTTAAAAATAAAGCAAAAGCAGCAAGAAAGATAAATGAAAATTGGATTTTTCGGGACATATTTTTCATGGTTTACTCCTTTAAAAGATTTTTTCCACTCTTGAATCCATTTTTTCTTTAATTCATAGAGTTCTAGTAGTTATCATTATAATAAGACGCATATTTTCTTAAAAAGGTTCGTTTTTTTTGTAAAAATTTTTTATATTTAAAAAGAGCCAATTCCAAAAGAATGGAAGAACTGATTCAAGATTAGATCTGTCTCTACATTTTTGCAAAAACAATAGATACTTATTATTTATTGATGCAATTCATAAAAAAACTATAAAATAAAAACACGCGTGGAGGAAATTCCTTTTTTGGATAACAATAATTCGTTCTTTAAAATATATAATCAAAAAATTTTATTGCCAGGCTCGTTTTATTTTTGTTGTTGTTTAAGTCAGGAGACTTCCATCTTATCGGATGTCACTGAGAAAATAGGGGAGGAATGAAATGAAAGGGAAAAAATATTTACTGATAATGCCGCTATTATTGGGATTCTTTTTACTTAACTTAACAGCTATTTCACTTCATGGGGATTCGTCTGTTAAAGTCTGGGAGGAAGCCCTGGTCATTCCAACCTATAGAATAGGGAAGCCTGATTTAAATCCGATTTTTTATACTGGCAGAGCATACCAGGGAGCAAAAGGTCCTGTTTACCCTTATCCTTTGCTTGACAAAATTACAGATGTCAGGGAGGAAAAAGCCTACAGAGCCCTCTATCTTGAAAACGATTATGTAAAGATTTGTGTATTGCCGGAGATAGGCGGCCGGATATTTTCTGCTTTAGACAAAACAAATAATTATGATTTCTTTTATTGCCAGCATGTCATCAAGCCAGCTCTAATCGGGATGCTTGGCGCCTGGATTTCTGGGGGTGTGGAGTGGAATTTCCCTCATCACCATAGAGCCACAGGTTTTATGAATGTCGATTACACGCTTACCGAAAATGCAGATGGCAGTAAGACTATCTGGGTAGGGGAGATTGAGCTTCGGCACCGGATGAAATGGATAATTGGATTAACCCTCCATCCAGACCGGTCTTATATTGAAGCTACGATAAAACTTTTTAACCGTACCCCTTTTGCCCATTCGTTTTTGTGCTGGGCAAATGTTGCTGTTCATACAAATTTAGACTATCAAATTATCTTTCCTCCGAGTACAGAATTCGCCACATACCATGGGAAAAATCAGTTTTCACACTGGCCAGTTTCTTATGACGTTTTTAATCGAGTGGATTACACAAAAGGCGTGGATGTAAGCTGGTGGAAGAATCATCCGGAACCAACCTCCTTTTTTGCCTGGAACTGCAAAGAGGACTTTTTGGCAGGATATGATCATGGAAAAGAGGCAGGTGTTGTCCACTTTGCCGACCACAACATTGTTCCTGGTAAAAAATTCTGGACATGGGGGACTGGTGAAAGAGGCAAGATATGGGAGAAGATCCTGACTGAAACTGATGGCCCCTATATTGAACTTATGGTTGGGGCATACTCTGATAACCAGCCTGACTACAGCTGGCTTCAGCCTTATGAGGTTAGGACTGTTAAACAATACTGGTATCCGATCAGACAGATTGGTGGAGTTAAAAACGCAAATCTTAAGGCTGCCTGTAATTTAGAAATTACCTCTAAAAAAAGGGCTAAAATAGGATTTAATACAACCAGTGGATACAAAGGAGCAAGAGCGGTTCTAAAATCAAGGAAAAAAGTTTTTTTTGAACAAAAAATAGATATTTCTCCGGAGAAACCCTTTTGGAAAGAAGTCGGTCTTCCTGAGGATGTGGATGAGGAAAATCTTGAGCTTTTGCTTTTTTCACCGGCTAACAAGATATTGATCAGTTATAACCCTAAGAAAAAAGAAAGAGTTTCTAAACCTGAACCTGTCAAGCCTCCTCAGCCACCAGAAAAGATAAAAACAGTCGAAGAGCTTTATCTTGCCGGATTGCGGCTGGAGCAGTTTCATAATCCGGCGCTTGAGCCTTATCCCTATTATGAAGAAGCATTAAAGAGAGACCCAGATAATTCCATTGTTAACACAGCCCTTGCTATCCTTTATTTAAAGAGGGGAATGTTTAAAGAAGCAGAAGATAAACTGAACCGGGCTCTGAGTGGCATCACAAATAATTATACTAGCCCCAAGAATGGAGAGGCCTATTATTATCTGGGAGTGGTGCTTCGTGCTCAGGGGAAGGATCACGAGGCTTTTGAAACTTTTTATAAGGCGACATGGAGTAAAGCCTGGGGAGCAGCAGGTTATTATTCTCTGGCGGAGCTTTCCTGCCAGAAAAGAGATTTTTCAAAAGCCCTGAACTTTTTGAACAGGTCTCTCTTATTAAATGCGTTGAACACAAAGGCGCAGAACTTTAAAGCTGCTGTACTCAGGAGATTAGGGCGACTTGAAGAAGCAGAAAAAATCGCCCTCGAGGTTTTAGCATTTGATCCCCTGGATTTCTGGGCGGCGAATGAGTTCTTTCTTGTAAAAACCGCAAAAGGTTTAAAAAGTGAAGCTGTAAAAGTGAAAAAAATCTTAGAAATTAAGCAAAGAGATTCTATTCAGTCTTACCTTGAATTGGCTGTTGACTACGGCAATTGTGGTTTGTTGGATGAAGCCATAAGAGTTCTTTCAGAGGCCGTTGAGCCGGATAGGAAAAGTCTTTCGGCTTATCCGATGCTTTACTATTATTTAGGATATTATCTGGAGAAAAAAGGAGAGAAGGATAAAGCTCTGGAATATTATAAACTGGCAAGCAAAATGCCTCCTGATTACTGTTTTCCATTCCGCGCGGAGTCAATTGATGTGCTGAATGTTGCTCAAAAGAACAACCCTGTTGATGCTTGTGCGCCTTATTACCTTGGCAACCTCCTTTATGATATTCAGCCTCAACGGGCAATCAAGGAATGGGAGAAGTCAAGAATTCTGGATAAATCCTTCTCCATTGTTCACAGGAACCTTGGGCTTGCTTATGCCCGTGTTGAAAATGATGTATCAAAGGCTATAACAAGCTTAGAAGAGGCTGTCGCCTGCAATAGAGAAGAACCAAGGTTCTATTTAGAATTGGACCTTCTTTATGAAACTGGAGGGATTTCTGCGGCGAAAAGGCTGGCGGTGTTAGAGAAAAATCAAAATATTGTCCTTCAGCGGGATTATGCTCTTTCCCGTGAAATTACACTTTTTGTTCAACTGGGGAAGTATGAAGAGGCTATAAATTTGCTTAAAAGTTTTCATTTTCATGTCTGGGAAGGGGGAGGACGAATTCACAATGTTTATGTTGACGCGTATTTATTAAGAGGGCAGGCGTATTTTACTGCAACGAAATACAGGCAGGCACTCAAAGATTTTAAAGCAGCTCTTGAGTATCCGGAGAATTTGGAAGTTGGGCGGCCCTCTCGTGGAGGCAGGGCTTCTCAGGTCTATTATTTTATCGGAACTGTTTATGAAGTCTTAGGCGATACCAGGAAGGCAAAAGAGTTTTATGAAAAATCTGTGGCTTTAAAGCATAGCTGGTCACAAATTTGTTATTTTCAAGGATTGGCTTTTAAAAAGCTTGGACGGGAAAAGGAAGCTAGCCAGATGTTTGATGGATTGATTCAATCTGGAGAAGAGAGACTCAGAGCCACCCGTTCGATGGATTATTTTGCCAAATTTGGTGAGAGACAATCGGTTATGGTCCGGAGAGCCAATGCTTTTTACCTCTTGGGATTAGGTTATCAGGGAAAAGGGGAGTTAGAGAAAGCAAAGAATGAATATAAAAAAGCTTTAGAATTGAACATCAACCATGTCTGGGCTAAGCACCAACTGGCCCAACTGAACAGATGAATTAGGCGGGTTTGATTTATCAAACCTGTTTATGAAAAGGAGTGTAGGGGTTTGATTTATCAAACCCACCCCTGTTGAATAAATTACTTACTGACAAATAACCAGTTATATGGGCTTGATGAGTCAAGCCCCTATTTGAGATGAATAAAAAGTAAAATATATTGAACGGGTCTGTTGTTTATGTTAGATATAGCTATTCTGCTGGCGAAAATGAAAAAAGTTCTTTCTGTTTTTATAATTCTTTTTATATCTTCTCTTCCGGTTTCTAGTCAGGTCAAAACCAAGGAAACTTTTGCATCAAAAATTGATAAGCCTATTAAAGTGGATGGTTTTTTAAACGAATCGGTTTGGGAGGAAGCTCCGGAAGCGGGAGGTTTTATTCAATTTGAGCCAGAGAGAGGAAAACCTGCCTCAGCAACTATTATAGTAAAAGTACTTTATGATGAGAGATTCATATATTTTGGATTTTTTTGTTATGACGCACAACCTGAAAAAATTGCAGCTCAGATTACTAAAAGGGATGCTGAACTGCATGATGATGATGCCGTTATAGTATTTCTTGATACATTTCATGACAGAAGAAGCTGCTATTTTTTTATGACTAATCTACTGGGCACTCAGCACGATGGCCGGATAACGGAAAATGGGCGCACAAGGGAAACAACGTGGGATGGAATCTGGAAATCTGCAGGCCAGAAGACTTCTTTTGGCTGGAGTGCTGAGATTGCGGTTGACTTTAGTTGTATAAAGTATGAACCAGGAGAAAATAAGTCCTGGGGTCTCAGCTTAGGCAGATTTATTCCAAGAATTCTCGAACAAAGCTTCTGGACCGGCCCGCTTGAGTCTACCCAAAAAGTCTCTCAATTCGGCGTTTTAAAAGGACTTGACCTAAGAAAATCCGAGAAAAAAACCCAGCTAATTCCTCATATTATCTCAAAGCTTGAAGAGAAAGAAAAATCAGAATTGGAAGCCGGGCTTGACGCACGTTATGCTTTCAGTCAGATGATTTCAGGAAATTTAACCATAAATCCTGACTTTGCCACTGTAGAAGCTGACCAGGAGAGGATCAATTTAACCCGTTTTGAACTTAGCCTAACAGAGAAGAGAAATTTCTTCCTGGAAGGATCTGAGGTTTATCGGCAGCGTATTAGTTTGTTTTATTCCAGGAGAATTTCCGATATTTATGGAGGAGTTAAGCTATATGGAAAGTCAGGTGGATATGAGTTTTCAGGTTTAAGCGCTCAGACAAAAAAAGGAGATGAAGAATCAGCCAATTTTACTATCTTTCGCCTTAAAAAAGATATCATGAAGTCTTCAACAATTGGATTCCTGGCTGCCAATAAATTAATAGGAGGGAAAAATAAAGGAACCGCCGGAATAGATACCTCTCTCTATTTTAGCGATACTTTTAAATTTACCGGTCAATTTGCCATGAGCTATGGTGACCGCAATACAGACAATATTGCTTTTTTCCTCCGGCCGAGCTACGATTCAGCGACTTTTCACATCCATCTCCGTTACACTCAGTTAGGAAGAAATTTTCGTGACAATGCCAATGAAGTGGGCTTTATCAGTGACGACAACCGCCGCGAATTCGATTCAGCTGTAAGTAAGACTTTTTGGATAAAAAAATGGGGCTTTGACCGGATTGAATACTTTTCAAACTATAATATCTACTGGGGATTGGGCGGTAATTTACGGAGCTGGAAAGTCGACCAGGAACTTACGTTTGATTTGCAGAATAAATTTTCCTTAGATATCGAACACACCCAGGAATTTAAGGGGCAGGATAACGAGTTTTTTGAAAAAGACTTCAGAAATCATGAAACTCAATTTGAGCTGGGTTATAACAAAAGGGAATGGCAGCAAGCCAGTGTCACTTATGGCATCGGCCGTAATTTTGATTTAGATTTTCAATTAGTTGAGGGCAGCTTAAATTATAAAATTACCCGGGATTTATCCTTCCAGTACTCTTTAACCCGCTTGATTCTCGATCCTGATCCTGAGGGAGAAAGCACCTGGATCCATGTCTTTCGGGCTACAAACTATTTCACGAACGATCTCTTTATTAAAGTCTTCTATCAGATAAATTCTTCAATAGACAAGAAGAATATTCAGGTTCTGTTTGTCTACCGTTTTCAGCCTCCATTTGGCTTTATTCAGCTTGCTTACCAGAAGGGGACCGCAAGGTTTGGTGAAGCCGGGACCCAGGGTCATACTTTATTTCTGAAATTAACTTACATGTTTTGATATAAAAAAGACGGAGCCTGCACTTTAAAATAAGAACTTTTCGTCAAAAAAATTGTTTATGTGAAGATTATATGTGAAGATTATAATTAAAGTGAAGATTAAAAAGAAAAAATTGAAATTTTGTTTAAGAAATGATAGATACTCTTTCTCACGGGAATAATATGAAAAGAATTACAATCCTTTGTTTGTTATTTATTTTGTTGCCACTCCATGTTTTCAGCCAGGGAGAAGAAAAAAAGATATTCGTTCTAAAAACAGATAATCCAATTGAGGTTGATGGTTTTCTGAATGAACCTATATGGAAAAAAGCGTATGAAGCCAATGAGCTCTTTCAGACACAATCGGAAAGAAAAAGTTCTTCCTTAATAAGCACAAAAGTAAAAATCCTTTATGATGATAATTTTATTTATTTCGGATTCTCCTGTTACGACTCTAAACCTGAGGAAATCGCGGCGCTATTGAAAGTAAGAGATGATGATTTAAGAGATGATGATTCAGTGTACATATTGATCGAAACGAGTCAGGATACCGATATATATTATTATTTTGGAACAAACCTTATTGGGACACAGTTTGATGGCATAATTACAATTGATGGCCGGACAGCTAATCCAGACTGGAATGGCATCTGGAAATCAGCGGGCCAGAAGACAGATTTTGGATGGAGTGCGGAGGCTGCTATTGACCTGAGAAGCTTGAAATATGAATCTGGAAAAGATAAAAGCCTGGGTTTAAGTTTATCCAGAATAGTGCCGCGGATGTTAGAAAGCAGCTTTTGGACAGGCCCTCTTGATCCCGCTTTTAAAGTTGCCCAACTTGGGAGGATAAAAAGGATTAATCTTGCAAAAGCAGAAAGTAAAATCAAAATCACTCCTCATATTATTAACACTTCAGAAGAGGGGACTAAATCAGAATATGGAGGGGGGCTTGATGTCCGCTATGATCTCAGCCAGATGGTTTCAAGTCACCTAGCCATATATCCAGACTTTGCCACTGTAGAAGCTGACCAGGAGCTGATCAATTTAACTCCTTTTGATTTGTATGTCCCTGAAAAAAGAGATTTTTTTCTTGAAGGATCTGATATCTACAACCAAAAGATCAGATTATTCTATTCTAAAAGAATTCCTGACATATATGGGGGATTAAAGCTTAATGGAAGGGCAGGTGGATTTGAATTATCAGGGATGAGCGCTCAAGCGATGGAAGATGAGTACACAGGTGAAGGTGAAGCCAATTTTTCGGTATTTCGCCTTAAACAGAATGTGACAAAGTCCTCGTCCATTGGCTTCCTGGCTGCAAACAGGCTAATCGATGGGAAAAATATAGGAACAGCAGGAATCGATACATTGTTCCAATTTGCCGATACTTTTAACGTTATGGGGCAGTTTGCCGTGAGCTATGGAGATTATAAAAAGGAGAATATTGCTTTTTTCCTTCGCCCAAGTTTCGACTCGGAAACCTTCCATATTCATGCTGGCTATACTCATTTAGGCGAGAGATTTGGAGATAATGTTAATAGAGTTGGTTTTATCAAGGATGATAACCGGAGGGAAGTAGATACTGGAATTGGTATAGCATTTGTAAAAGATAAAGGAGACATTGAGGAGTTTAGATTTGATTCAAACTATAATGTCTACTTTGGGATGGATGGAGATCTGCGAGGCTGGCGGGTTGATGGAGGGCTTACGTGTGATTTTAAGAATAAGTTTACTTTTTTTGCCCAGCGTGCTCAGGAATATTACGCTCAGGATGTCGAGATTCCTCTAATATCTGGAGAGGATTACAGAAATCATGAGACAAAATTAGGAATAGCTTTTAACAGGAAGGAATGGGAGTTAGCCATTCTTTCGTTTACATTTGGACAAAGTTTTGGTCATAGTTTCAGTTTGCTCGGAATTAGTAAAAATTTACAGATAAACCGAAATCTTGCCGTTGAGTATGAGCTGGGCCGCGCATATTTTGGGTACGGACGCTTTTACAGAAACCAGTTCGTTCATGCGCTCAGAGCCACAAATTATATTACCGAGAATCTTATGTTAAAGCTCTTTTATCAAGCAAATACACGCCCAGATAATCATAAAGTGACTTTTGAAGTACTGTTTTCTTACCGCTTCCTTCCGCCTTCAGGTTTCTTACAGGTGGCCTATCGTGTAGGCGACCCCAGGTTTGGAATGAATGATGAATCTAAAGAAAATACAATGTATCTGAAGATGGGCTATTCGTTTTAGATTTAAAGGAGGATAAATCTATATGGATAAAAAAGAAGCTTTGGAAAAGATTGCTAAAAGATTACGCATCCATTCCTTAAGGATGACCACTAAAGCTGGGTCAGGTCATCCGACGACCTGTTTATCCATGGCAGAGTTAATCACATGTTTGTTCTTTGATGAGATGAAGTATAATCCCGAGAATCCGGATGATTGGGCAAATGACGAATTAGTTCTTTCAAAAGGGCATGCAGCCCCAATTTTATGGGCAGCTTATGCTGAAGCCGGAATTATCTCTGAAAGAAGCTTAATGAGTTTAAGAAAGATAACAAGTGTGCTTGAAGGTCATCCTACGCCGAGGATGAAGTGGGTAAAGGCAGCAACCGGCTCCCTGGGGCAGGGACTTTCAGCTGGAGTAGGAATGGCTATAGCCATGAAACTGGGAAAATCCCCTGGAAGAGTTTTTGTGCTGAGTGGTGATGCAGAATGCGCGGAAGGTGCGGTATGGGAAGCCTGTAATACAGCTTCTTATCTGAAGCTTGATAATATCTGTATAATTGTGGACATAAATCGGTTAGGTCAGTCTGGGGAAACAATGCACGGGCATGATATCAAGGCTTATAAGAGAAAGTTTAAGGCATTTGGCTGGGAAACCATTCCAATCAATGGGCATAAGATCAATGAAGTTTTAAAAGCTTTAAATAAAGCAAGAGAGAATACCAAGCCCACCGCGATATTGGCCAGGACGATTAAAGGGAAAGGAGTGTCTTTTACTGAAGATAAAAACGGCTGGCATGGTAAGCCCTTAAAAGAGGAGGACCTGAAAAGAGCTCTTAAAGAGCTGGGTCCCATGCCTTCAATCGATGCAAAAAAATATGTTCATAAGCCAAAAAAGAAAAAAAGCCATCATCTTGTCAAAAAATATAATTTTAAAAAAAATACATATAAAGAAAAAACTGCTACCAGACGGGCTTACGGTAATGCTCTTTTGAATCTTGCCAAAATAAATGAGGCTGTAGTGGCCCTTGATGGAGACGTAAAGAATTCTACATATGCTGAAGATTTTTTTGAATCCTTTCCAAAAAGAGCATTTCAGATCTATATTGCGGAACAAAACATGGCTGGAATCGGAATTGGCATGTCTGCTAAGGGCTATCTTCCTTTTATTGCAACATTTTCTGCATTCCTCACCAGAGCCCATGACCAAATCAGGATGGCTTCATATTCCTTCTCGAATATAAAATTTGTAGGCTCACATACAGGTGTGAGCATAGGAGCGGATGGCCCTTCACAGATGGGCCTTGAGGATTTAGCTATGTTTCGGTCAATTCCAGGATGTGCTGTACTATGTCCCAGTGATGCCTATTCAACAGAGGCCTGTGTGGAATCTTTAGCCAGGCATAAGGGTCTTTCTTATTTAAGAACAGCCCGACCTCCAACTCCTCTCATATACAGCAAAGATGAGAAGTTTCCAATAGGAGGCTCAAAAGTAATCAAACGAAGTAAAAATGATACGGCTGCGGTTATTACAGCAGGGATAACAGTCCCTGAAGCATTAAAGGCTTATGATGAGCTGAAGAAGGAGCATATATCAATTCGGATTATTGATGCCTATTCTATTCAGCCTATTGATAAAGGCAATATTTTAAAAGAGGTAGAAAAGGCAGGGAAAAAAGTTGTTGTTGTTGAAGACCACTTCGTAAGCGGTGGTTTAGGTGATGCAGTGGCTGGAGCTTTAAGCGGGAAAGCAGAGATTGTCCATCTTGCGGTAAAAGACCTGCCGCGTTCAGGAGAACCAGAGGAATTGCTGGATAAATATGGGATAAATGCCAGGCATATAAAAAATGCAGTCAAAGAGCTGCTCAGGAGCTAGAATAGTATTAAGAATGATTCTATTCCATTTTATAAAGATAAAAAAAAATTATCTAAAACTTTTATTCATTCTTCTCTTTTTTCTTAAAATCCCAATCCTTCCTGCTGAAAGTTCCAGGCAGTATGAACAGGGGAGAATTTTAAACGTTAAGGGTTTTTTAGAGGAATACAAAGGAAAACCTCAGATCGTTGTTTTCTGCCGGAGTCAGATCGAGGTGGAGAGTTTATAAAATGGAAGCTGGAAATCTCCTCTTTTATTTTTTCATAATTTTCACTTCTGCCAAAATCATGGGGGAAATCTGCGTCCGGCTAAGGATGCCTCCTATCATAGGGGAATTGATGGCAGGTGTTCTTCTTGGGAATTATGTGCTGGGAATAATCGATAATTCAAACCACGTCTTGATGTCTTTTGCTGAGATAGGAGTCATTTTCCTCATGTTTCATGTTGGACTGGAAATCCGGGTAAAGGATCTTTTTGCAGTCGGACGGACAGCTATCTTTGTCGGGATACTTGGAGTGATAATTCCATTGGTTTTGGGTTTTGCTTGCATGATTTTCCTTAACTATGAAGTTATTGAAAGTCTATTCGTCGCAACAGCCATCCTTGCCACCAGTGTTGGGATTTCAGTTAAGGTCCTGCAAGATTTAGGGTTGATCAAACACAAAGTGGCTTACATCGTTTTAGGAGCAGCCGTATTTGATGATATACTTGCCCTTATAGTTCTGGCTCTGGTCAAAGGCCTGGCAAGAAAAGAGTTTCAAACGATCGAATTTTCTCTTTTAGTGATCGAATCCATTGCTTTTGTTGGATTCCTTACGTGGTGGGGACCGAAGTTGGCAGCAAAAACACGGCGGTGGATTGAAAAATTAAACATTCCTGAAGGGCCTTTTGTTATCTCTGTAATACTCTGTTTGGGTTTGGCAGAACTGGCTGATGTTATTGGTCTCGCCGCAATAATTGGTTCATTTATGGCTGGAATAGTGATCGATGAATTAGCCGGCGTCTATGACCTGGAAAATAAAGTTAAGTATGTTAACGAATTTCTTCTGCCTTTCTTTTTTGTCATGATGGGGGCCCATCTTGATCCCCGTGTTTTTCTTGAACCCAGGTTGCTAATTTTGATCTTACTGGTTACCGTGGTTGCAATTTTGAGTAAGATGATCGGATCTGCACTTGCCTGCTGGAAAAAGGACTGGAAGACCAAAATTCAAATAGGAGTTTGTATGGTCCCCAGAGGCGAAGTGGGGATCATTGTTGGGCTTGTTGGTCTTTCCCTCCACACTATTACTCAAGAAATATATACTGTTGTCCTGGGGATGTCTCTTCTTACTACACTTGTCACTCCACCGCTTATCCTGATGTCTTTCAGAAAGAAAAGACACAAATCTTCTACACCCGCAGAGTTTAAGTAGTAAAGTCTCACAAGTATACAGATAAATCAGTCATCCCTGCATCTTTCAGTTTGACATGAGGATTATCTTGGTTTATAAATCCTTATGATTTAAACAAGGCAGGGATAAAAAAAATATTTCAGATGATGGAGGTTCTTCCATGAAAAAAAATAAAGTCCATTTTATTGTTATTAGTGTTTTCTTTTTTCTCTTAAGCTCTGCGAGTTTTCCTGTGTGGAGTTCACCTCAACGGACAAATAAAGTAAACCGCTATGATTCGAGTCTTTATAATGTAATGAGATGGCGTTGTATTGGCCCTTACAGAGGAGGGCGTGTTACAGCTGTAGCTGGAGTCTCCAGCAAGCCTTATACGTTTTACTTCGGAGCGACTGGTGGAGGTGTCTGGAAAACAGAAGATGGAGGTCTGAATTGGAGACCTATCTCTGATGGTTTTTTTAAGACCGGTTCAGTCGGAGCTATTGCTGTCTCTGAATGGGACCAGAATGTAGTTTATGTGGGCATGGGGGAGGCTCCAATTAGGGGAAATGTTTCCCATGGTGATGGTATGTATAAGTCTACGGATGCTGGAAAGACATGGAAACATATTGGATTAGATGATACAAGCCAGATTTCAAGGATACGCATTCATCCTCGAGATCCGGAGCTTGTCTATGTTGCAGCCCTTGGCCATGTTTATGGCCCGAATGAGGAGAGAGGTGTATTCAGGACCAAAGATGGTGGCAATACCTGGGAGAAAATTCTTTACAGAGATGACAAGACCGGAGCCATTGATCTGATTTTGGATCCATCAAACCCGAGGATTATCTATGCAGCGCTCTGGGAGTTTTTCCGGACTTCCTACAGCCTTTCAAGCGGGGGGCCTGGTAGTGGTATTTTTAAATCGACCGATGGAGGGGATACTTGGGCTGAAATCTCGCATAATAGCGGACTACCCAAGGGTGTTCTTGGAAAAATCGGCATCACTGTTTCGCCTGCTAAACCTGAATGTGTCTGGGCTATTGTTGAAGCGAAAAATGGGGGTGTTTTTTGTTCGGAAGATGGAGGCCAAACCTGGCGTAATATGAATAACGAACGACGCCTCCGCCAGCGTGCCTGGTACTATTCACGTATTTATGCCGATCCCAAAGATGCTGAAACAGTCTATGTCCTTAACACCGGATTCTACCGCTCTGTGGATAGAGGACGAACCTATAGTAATATCCGGGTTCCCCATGGTGATAACCATGATTTGTGGATTGATCCTGAAAATCCAAAAAGGATGATCAATTCGAATGATGGCGGTGCAAATGTTTCTTATAATGGTGGAGTTTCCTGGACAGCCCAGGATGGTCAGCCAACAGCACAGTTTTACCATGTAACAACTGATAACCATTTTCCTTACCGGGTATACGGAGCCCAACAGGATAACAGCACAGTCCGTATTGCCAGCCGGACTACAGAAAGTGGTATCGATAAACCCGATTGGCATTCTGTTGGAGGAGGTGAAAGTGGTCATATCGCACCTCGGCATGACAATCCAGACGTTGTGTATGCTGGGAGCTACGGCGGCCTGATTACACGCTGGGATTATAAAACGCGTCAGACGAGGATTATCACAGCCTGGCCCGAGAATCCGATGGGATGGGGAGCGGCTGAGTTAAAATACAGATACCAGTGGACAGCTCCAATCCTTGTCTCCAGGTTTGATTCGAATGTACTTTACCATGCAGCCCAGGTCCTTTTTAAAACAACAAATGAAGGGCAGAGCTGGGAGATCATTAGCCCTGACCTTACTAGGAATGATAAGCAAAAGCAGAAGTCCTCTGGAGGTCCTATCACAAAGGATAACACAAGTGTCGAGTATTACTGTACAATATTTGCTCTGGCTGAATCTTTCCATAATCCTAATATTTTATGGGTAGGTACAGATGATGGCCTGGTCAGTATCACAAGGAATCGCGGGAAGAATTGGGAGAATATTACTCCAAAAGATATGCCGGAATGGGGACTTATCAGTATGATCGAACCCTCAACCTTTGATCAGGCTGATGCCTACATTGCTGTGGACTGTCATGAGCTTGACGATTTCAGGCCTTATATCTATAAGACAGAAAATTATGGAAAGTCCTGGAAAAAAATTACAAATGGACTTCCGAACAACACATTTGTTAGAGTGGTCCGCGAAGATCCCGAGAGAGAAGGGCTTCTCTATGCAGGGACCGAGACCGGAGTGTTTGTTTCTTTTGATGATGGTTTGAACTGGCAGTCCTTGCAGCTCAACTTGCCCGTAGTTCCCATTCATAACTTGGTCGTTAAGGAAGACGACCTTGTGGTTGGTACCCACGGGCGTTCATTTTGGATTCTTGATGATCTCACTCCTTTGCACCAGATCACAGGTGAAGTTGCAAAGTCAGACTTTTTCCTCTTCAAGCCCCGTGCTGCTTATCGAATGAGAGGATGGGGATGGCCCAGACCAAATGTTGGACAAAATCCTCCCGGCGGTTCGGTTATTTACTATTATTTTAAAGAGAAGCCTAAAGAAGGAGTAACCCTGGAATTTCTGGATAGTGAAGGCAAAACAATCAAGAAGTTCAGAGGAACTGCAGGAGAGAGAACGGAGTCGAGGGGCTTCTTTCAACGTGTTCCTGTAAAAGCGGGAATGAATCGTTTTATCTGGAACATGCGCTATCCAGATGCTGAACGGGCGCCCGGAGCAGTTCTATGGGGAGGCATGCTGAACGGTCCTGCCGCTATTCCGGGGATCTATCAGGTCAAGCTAACGGTGGGAGAACAGACTCAAACAAAAAGATGGGAGTGGAAGAAAGATCCACGCCTTTCAACGACTCAAAAAGAATTTCAGGAGCAGTTTGATCTTCTGATTAAAATACGAGATAAAGTAACTGATGTAAATCAAGCCATAAATCAATTGAGAGAAGTTAAGAATCAGTTAGATGTGCTTTCAAAGAAGATAAAGGACCAAGAGAACAGCCAGGAAGTTATTAAGGAGGCGAATAAGCTCAAAAGAAAACTTTCTTCAGTAGAGGATGTTCTTATCCAGTCAAAATCCAAGAGTGGCCAGGATCCTCTTAATTATCCAATATTGCTGGATAATAAAATAGCTGCTCTGGCCTCGGTGGTCGCAAGCGCTGATGCCCGTCCAACTGATCAGTCTTATGAGTTATTTAAGGAATTGTCAGCCAGGGCAAACGAACAGACCTCCAAGTTAAAAGCTATCATGGAACATGACCTTCCTGATTTTAATGAGTTTGTCAAAAAAGCAGGTATTCCGGCGATTATAGTAAAATAAGATAAGCCTGGTCGTTAAAAAATTAAAAGCTGGAATTACATAAAATCCAGAAATAAAAGTATGAATAATGTTTAATGCTGTAAGTTGGAGGCAAATAACAAAATAAAATACAAAGACCATAAAGCGAGCGGATTATGTATAAAAAGATAACTCAAAAAATAGTAGAGGAATTGGAAAAAATTGTCGGACGCGAAAACCTGACTATCGATTCAGAAAAAATGGTAGATTACAGCCATGATGAATTTTCACTCCCAGACATAGCCAGGATGCCAGAGCTTGTCATTAAGCCGAAAAAAACAGAAGAGGTTGCAGAGATTATGCGCCTGGCAAATAAAGAGAAAATTCCGGTGACGCCCCGTGGAGGAGCAACAGGCCTTTGTGGAGGATGTGTTCCTTCCTGTGGGGGGGTAGTTCTGTCTCTTGAAGGCATGAATCGTTTCATAGAGGTTGACCGGGAAAATCAGATGGCTGTGGTGGAGGCTGGAGTAACATTAATGGATTTTTATGAAACCGTTGAAGAAGCAGGCCTCTTTTTCCCCCCGCATCCAGGAGAAGAGAGCGCTATGATTGGAGGTGTTATTGCCACAAACGCTGGAGGCGCCCGTGCCGTTAAATATGGTGTTATCAGAAATTATGTGCGTGGGTTGGAAGTTGTGCTTCCTTCGGGGGATATTGTTCAACTTGGCGGCAAACTCATGAAGAGCAGCACTGGGTATAGCTTGCTCAATTTAATTATCGGTTCTGAGGGAACGCTCGGCATTATCACTAAAGCTACGATTCAGCTTATGCATTCTCCACAGGTGACAAGGTCTCTTATCATCCCCTATGAAAATTTAGAAAATGCGATTGAAACCGTTCCTTTTTTAATCAAACAGAGGATCCTTCCCTTAGCGGTGGAGTTTGTTCCAAGAGAGGTCATTCAGATAACTGAGGAATTTCTGAAAAAGAAATGGCCCTGTTCTTTGGGTAATACTTATCTTTTAATTATCCTTGATGCATCAAATGAAGAAGAAATGGGCAGATTGTCTGAAGCTGTGGCTGAAGTCTGTATGGAAAAGGGAGCTCTGGATGTTTTTGTTGCTGACAGTCCAAAAAAACAGAAGCAGGTCTTGGATATCCGCAGCAAAATATATGAGGCTATCAAGGCTAACGTATTAGAGGTCCTGGATATTGTGATTCCCCGGGCAGAAATTGCCCGCCATGTTAAAATAGTACGGGATGTATCTCAAAAATATGGGATATGGCTTCCTACCTATGGCCATGCTGCTGACGGGAATGTGCACACGCATATCATGGCTGCGCGCTTTGAGAAAGGGAACATCATCCCTCTTTCTGAAGATGAATGGAAGTCAAAATTCGAAAAGGTCCGAGAGGAGCTTTACCGGGATTGCAAAAGCAGGGGAGGGATGATTTCAGGAGAGCATGGAATTGGAATTGTCAAAAAGTCCTATCTTCCCTATGTTCTGGATGAGGAAATCATAGTGCTTATGAAAGGAATAAAGAATCTTTTTGATCCAAAAAACATTCTGAATCCGGGAAAAATTTTTGATTAAATACTATAACGAGCCCAGCGCGGCAATCACGCAATTATTGCTCTGGAAATTTTCTCAGAAATTATTTAATATACGCATTACCCTTTAGGAATAAAAATATGGGGGAAAAAATGGAGAGAATCACAGAGATTTTTGTTGTCCTGGAAAACCACCCCTCTACATTAGGGGAACTGTGCAGTCATTTAGCTGAAAATGGAATTAACATTGATGCCATTGGAGTCTTCCAGGATACAGCCAAATTATATGTTAAAAAATTTAACAAAGCAGTAAAACTCCTGGACAAGCTGAATTATGAGACAGAACTTAGGGACGTTCTTCGAATAGACCTTGAGAACACGCCAGGAGCTCTCTCTGAAGTTGCTACTAAATTGGGAAATAAAGGGATAAATATTGAATATTGTTATGCTACTCTTAGTAAGAAAGGCAACAAGACATCGGTTATCCTCGATGTTTCAGATATTGATAGAGCGATAAAAATTTTGAAGTAATATAGACTAGAGTTGACCTTTTATTTTACCGAACATATACATTCCATTTGCTTTTTGTAACCTGATACTCACGAGAGAGTTTGGAATCAAAGGAGTGAGAGATGAATGAAAAAGTAAAGAAAAAAAACATCCTGACCACATTTCCGCGTGTTTTTTGGACTGCCAATTTGATGGAATTTTTCGAACGTGGTGCATACTACGGTTTAAACTCTGTTCTGGCTATTTATTTAGCCAAGCATCTCCTATTCCGCGAACAGGCAATTGGATTATTGCAGGGATTTGTATACGCACTGACGTATATTGTGCCTGTAGTTGGAGGAGCTTTAGCTGACCGCCTGGGCTACCGAAAAATGCTTCTTGTTGCTTTTTCTTTATTGACTGTGGGTTATTTTGCAGCTGGCAACTTCGACACCTATGGGATGATTTTTCTTTTTCTCTTGGTCATGGCGACGGGAAGTGGTTTATTCAAACCTATCATCACAGGAACTGTTGCCAGAACCACTACTAAAGAGAACAGTGGCTTTGGTTTTGGCGTGTACTACTGGTGTATTAATTTGGGAGCTGTTCTGGGGCCCCTATTCATTATATGGGTGAAAGGATTTAGCTGGCGGTATATTTTCTTTTTTCCTGCAGCCTGGTGTTTTTTAATGCTTCTCCCTGCTGTTTTTCTGTATAAGGACCCAAAAAGACCTGAAAGTACAAAGACAGTCCAGGAAGTGATGAAAGAAGCGCTTTTAGTGTTGGGAAATTCTCGTTTCATGTTATTGATTGTTGTTTATTCCTGTTTCTGGATTCTCTATTTCCAGATGTTTGGTTCAGTTCTATGGTATATGGAAGCCTTTATCCATCGCGCTCCCATTAATGAATTCATGGCTAAGCTTGGTATCCCATTTAAGTTTGATCCTGGACATGTAACTGTAATCAATGCTCTGACCATTGTTCTTCTTGTGCTTGTTATCAGCCGGATTGTGACTAAAATAAAACCTGTTCCGGTTATGGCAGCAGGAATAATGATCGGCTCATCTGGATTCTTGATTCTGGCTCTTACGCGTAGTGCCTGGATGTTTGTCCTGGGAATTGCAGTCTTTTCAATCGGAGAAATGACCGCCCACCCCAAATACTACAGTTATGTTGGTCTTGTCGCTCCCCAGGATAAAAAAGCTGTTTACATGGGCTATGCTTTTCTCTATGGAGTGTTCGGCAGTTTATTTGGGAGTAATTTTGGAGCTGCTCTCTATGAAAGATTTCTCAAACCTGTTGCGCCTCCTGCTGAGGATGTTTCCTCAGGTCTTCCGCTTGCGCCAGAAGTTTTAAGCAAGGTTCAGTTTTTCTGGCTGATTTTTGCTGTCCTCGGAGTTGTTTGTCTTGTGGGTATGCTCCTTTATAATAGATTCTTCTCCGAGGATACACCGCAAACAAATCGTCGCGCATGGAAAATTATGCTTGGTTTATACTCGCTTTTTACCATTGCCGGTATTTACTTTTTCATTTCTTCTCTAGTCCTCTCTGAGCAAATTCAGTGGAGAACATTTATCCAGTCGATCATTCTCCTGGCGCTTGGTGGAGGCGGGACCGCCATAAGCCTGAGGAGGAAACAATGAAGTCTCTTACTGAGAATTTGGTTTTTAACACGGATAAAAGGCCACCTCACTCAGAGCCTTGTTTATCCAGCCAGTTTTGCTATTCGAACTTATTTAATTTCCTGGATAGAGAAGAGAATTGAGAAGGAATTTGTAGGTGCCGTGTGATTGAGCGCGGAATTGACATCTGAAACCGATGAGAATGATGTGCCCTTTCTTGTATTGAGTATCAACCACGGCAGCTCTGCGTGCAATTACATCTTCTCCTAAGAGCCAGCCGCTTAAGAGGATGTTATCTTCTGGGAAGCTTGCCACAACTTGTCTATTCCATTCTCCAGAGGGTACTCTTGTGCTCAAGGCCAAACTTCGGGAAAACATGGCAGCAGCTTCTTTGGGCATTCCGTAGCCTATGGGAGATTTGTTGTTTACTTTTATTTTTAAAAGAGATGTAGGACAGAAGAATCTGCTGCGGTCAACTCTTTCCAGGGCGTTTTCAACAGGAGGTTTGAACTCTTTGATAGCCAGGTCGCATGTGCTGTTGAGTGTGACGAGTATCCCTCCTTTTTCCACAAAGCTTTTTAAAGCCTCTACTCCTTCCTTGCCAATACCTCCCTCGTACTCAGGAGGCATGGCTGTGAAGTAGCGTCCATAACTTGAGGTGGGGCTGGGTCTTCCTAATTTGATTATATCAGTGCTTTCGCTGGCAAAAACGATAACATCATAGTTTGCCTTCAGGTCAACTTTGGTTTCCTTCTCCCCTTTTTTTGTTCCTTTGAAGTCTTTATTGTGCATAGTTTTGTAAGGAACATCCAGGTCATCAAAGACATACCTGGTCCAGCCCTCGTCCATGTTGGATCCCCAGGATTGATAGAGGCCTACCCGGGGATTCTTAAGTGGTGCTTTGGGGATATCGGTGATATCTTTTAACCCATAAGCTTTGGTTTTCCATTTTTTAAGAAGACCGGGAAGAATTTTTTGGACTCCGGCAGTATTTTTAATAATAAAACTTCCTGCAGCCGCTTTAAATCCTTCTTTTTTAATTGTTTCCTTGGAACGGTATGTTTCTGCTTTATTCTTAAGGAGAGAAAAAACTATGCTGTATGAGGCGTTCATTCGGGAATCAAGGATTATGTAAGGTGAAGAATTCTCTGGAGGTGTTATAGAAGGATAGGGAACTTTGTTCAGTTTTTCAAGTTTTGCCGTAAAAGATCTTTCGATTCTCTCGCAGTTAACGCCCATCTGGAGGGGAAGAGTCCAGCCTGCATTATCATAAGGAGGAATAGGAGGACCTCCAGAGTATTGACGGATATCCGGATATTTTTGTTTTTCGAGCAGAGCCTGAGCATAAGGTTTATATGGTTGGAACATCTTGACAACAAAAGAACCTGCCGGATAAAGTTTGCCCCCGGCGGTGAAATCTTCTTTGGCTTGATGGATTTCCACTCCACCAAACATAAGAACGTCAAGCATCCTTAATGTAGTGGGATAATCACGCTGTTTGCTTGGAATAACAAAGGCATAAGGCTCACCTTTTTCTCTTATTTCGATGGAGTTCTTGTACATCTGGTAAAAATTGTACAGAAAATCTTCTTTGTGAAGATATGCTGTTTTTATCAAGCTTTGAGAGAGGGTGAGTTCGTAATCCACAAGATCTCTTAATCTCCACCAGCCACCAGGCCATGGGTCAGGGAAATTTATCCGTTTTTCGCTGTAAGATTTAGGAATTTCTGTTGGCTCTATGTATATAGGAGTGGCTATTCTGACAGAAGCCATTTCACTGAGTAATCCTATGACATTATGAAGCCAGGAAGTGTCGTCGCACGCGCCGATCCACCATCCTGTAAAACTTCTTCCGTGGACAACACCTTTATAACCATTCTTCTGCAGGTCATAGGACATATTTGCTCCACAGAGGTTAACTCCACGCCAGAGGAGAGGTTGGATATTGGGAACAGGTGGGTCCATAAAAGGTGGAATAAAAAGTCTGGCACCGGTTGAACCCATCTGGTGTTCATCAATGTGAATCTGGGGAAGCCAGTCATGATAGAGGACTTTTGTGACAGCTTTTGTTTCAGCGAGGTTAAACATAAACCAGTCGCGGTTATTATCGTGGCCGGCATAATGGTGATAGAGCCAGGGCATGCGGCCTCCTTCGTATTTGGTACCAACGTACTTTCTGTACCAGTCTGTTACCATTTGCTGACCGTCGGGATTTGTTGTCGGAACGAGGAGAACAATAACATCCCTCAGAACTTTTTCTGCATCAAAGGGAGTTTTTCCTGTGACTAAATTGTAGGCAAGTTCCATAGCCATTTGTGAGGAAGCGATTTCTGTAGCATGGATGTTGCATGTTATGAGCAGGAAAACCTTGCCTTCTTTGGAAAGATTTTTAGCCTCTTCAGGAGTCGTAGTTCGGGGATCTCTGAGTTTCTTAACAATAGCCCTGTAAGTCTCAAGCTTTCCCATGTTTTCCTCGGTAGTGATAATCGCCATGATCATAGGTTTCTTGAGGGTTGAAGTGCCGATATTGATAACTTTAATTTTATTTGATTCCTGATCGAGCTTCTGGAAATATGCCTGAATCTGGTTATAGTCAGCCAGTTTCCGGTCTGCCCCGACTTTATGCCCTAAAAATTTATCAGGCGGTGTCTGGGCAACTAACAAATAGGGAAGGATAACTAAAGTAAAAAATAAAACCGATGTTCTCTTAATTCTCTTATATCTGTTCATTTAAACCTCCTTATTTTATGAATAGGTTTTTTCTATCACTTGTCCTTTTACCTGTCAAGGAAAAAAGCTTGGATGAAGTCAATCTCCGTAAAGATTAATCCCATTGACAAAGAGGAGTGATAGAGATAGGATTTTCTTGCCTGGTTAGAGCCGTGATCGCTTTCAGGAAATTAGGTGAACTGGACGGTTTTAAACGGGTAATTTTTATGTAGTATAATAAAGACGGACCGTGCTAGATGGGGAGCTAGCGGTGCCCTGTTGCCCACAATCCGCTACAGTGGGGTTGAATTCCCTGTCGAGGCTGCGCTTTTTCTGGACTGTGTTCTTGTAAGTGGTGTTGACGGTTAGGGCCCTGCGCAAAGAGCTCTCTGTGAAACCCGTCAGGACCGGGAGGTAGCAGCGGTAGCAGAGTTGTCTCTTGTGCTGCAGGTCAGCCTTGCTTGAGCTAACTGCAGGGATAACGCAGGGGAAGTTTAGTCGAAACAGGGTGCACGGTCTTTTTTTTTTGCGAGGAACGAAGAAGATTGCCGCGCTTCGCTCGCAACAGGCTATGCAATCTCACAATGCGTAGTGTCATTGCGAGGAATGAAGTGACGTGGCAATCTCACAATTGTTTTATAAATAGCCCCACTCACCTGGCTAAATGGGGGATTAGCAAGATAAAAGTCTATGGGCTTCTCTTGTTTTTTCCCTGATGGAGACTCCGTAGGGACACAGTCTTTCGCACTCACAGCAGTTTTGACAGGAATATGCTGTTTGTGCTGGCTTTAAGCGGGCATAGGCCTGTTTTGCCTGGCTGATCTTATTATAACTTTTATAATACACCAGGTAACGAAGAATAGATGTAGTCTTTATATGGGAAGGGCAGTTCTTTTGGCACAGGCCACACATATGACAGTAGTCTTTTGAGTTCTCTACAACATAGCGGAAGAGATTTCTTCTTTCCTCCACAGAGAGAGAGTTTCCTATAACTGCCAGATCTTCTTCCAGTTGTTCGAATGTCAGCATTTCTATTACTACTGATGCAATATTCTTGTTTTCCAAAGCCCACTTCAGCATAGCCTGATAAACAGAAGTTGTGCCTGTTTTGTATTTGTCCAATTTCTGCCTTTTTCCTCCGATCTTAAGGGTTTTCATGGCGATAATTCCCACATCTTTTGACTTTGCTAATGTAATGAGCCGGCGTGTTCCACTTTGCCCCAGATAATCATCGTAGGTTTCTATATCCTTTTCCGACTCCTGGATATCGTAGACATTGTAGCCTAGTTGAACCATATCGTAGAAGCCGCAGTCGACCGCTTTTTTTACAATGTTATGGTGGTTCGAATGGCAGGAAAGACCACTGAACCTGTATTTTCCCTGCTTTTTTAGTTTTTCAAATGCGCTGAGCACTCGCTCATCGTCCAGATCTTCTTCTTTATCTGGCCCATGGATGAGAAGGACATCAAGGTAATCTGTCTTAAGCCTTCCCAGGCTTCCATTAACAGAGTTTATAATAGTGTCTTCGCTCCAGTTTCTTCTTGTATGAAATTTTGTTCCTACATGCACTTTATCTCTTCCTACTTCTCTCAGAAGCTGCCCTATCTGCCTTTCGCTGTTTCCGTTTGAATATGCATGGGAGGTGTCAATATAGTTGACTCCTCTTTCGATGGCTTGATGGAGGATGGGTTTTTCGGGAACAGGGCTTCCGCCAAGTGAGATTTCGGAAATAAAGAGATTTGTTCTTCCCAGCCTGCGATAATACATTTGGCCTTTTTTGACACGAGAACTCTGCTTTTCTTTTCCTGAAAGAAGCTTTGTTGATGTCAGAGATGCTGAGAAAGCCCCGAATATCATGTTTTGTAAAAAAGTACGCCTTCCAGGCATTGTGTCTAAGGCTAATTCATTTTTTTTCATATCAGTACTCCAGTGGATGTTAATCGGTTAAGAGCCCAATCTTATCTAAGATAGCGTCCATTTCTCTCTTGCCTTCTTCATCAAGAGGGAGAAGGGGCAGGCGAGGAGTCCCGCCGTAATAACCTATCCGGTCAAGGGTATATTTCAGTCCCGGGATTCCAAAAGTCTGAATGATAGCTTTATTGAGAGGAGTCAGTTCGAGCTGGAGCTTGTGCGCTTCGTCCAGTTTTTTTTCAAAAAACAGGTTATAAAGTTTTACGCATTCTCCGGGTACAACCGAAGCTAGGGCGAGAATTCCTCCGTGTGCTCCAAGGAGAAGGCCCGGAAGAAGAAGACTTCCTGCTCCCAGGAGAAAATTAAAATGGGGCGGGATGTGAGGAATAACTTCTTCAAGGAGAGATAAATTTCCAGAGCTGTCTTTGATTCCAGCTATATTAACATGTTCTGATAGCGCGAAGAGTAGATTTGATTCCACCGAGATTCCAGTGTTCCGGGGGATATTGTAGATGATTACTGGTATTTTTGACTGTTCTGCAAGCGTGAGGTAGTGCTTCTTGAGTGCTTCCTCTCCCATCAGAGACTTGAAATAACTGGGAGTACGAATAAGCGCAGCATCAATACCGATCTCGGCTATTCTATTTGTGAATTCAAGAGTTGCTTTAGTGGATTCTCTGGCCGTGCCGGCAATAATTTTTTTTCCTTGAGAAGCAGTTTCTTTTGCGGTTTGCACTAATTTTTCAGATTCTTCGTCTGAAAGATAGACGCTTTCTCCTGTAGAGCCTAATATGACATAACCTTCGAGGTCAAAAGAATTGTATTTTTGGATGTTTTCCCTGAATTTTTCAAGAGAAATTTCGTCTCCGATAAAAGGAGTGGTTAAGGCAGCAAATACTCCTTTAAAATTGTGAAGCATTATCGTGTTTCCTCAGCTTCTGTTTAAATTTTGGGGTTTATCTTTATTACCTAAATTTAAAGAATTTAAAGTTGCAAAAACAGCTGATTCAAAGATTTTCAATCTCATCCATTTCTTTGTGGCTCAGTCCGAAATAATGCCCGATTTCATGACGAACCACCTCTTTAACCTTCTCTTTTATTTCTTCTTCTGAGTGGCAGATGTTTTCTATGGGTTTCTGGTAGATAACAATAACATCTGGAGGGACATTTCCGTAGTAAAAGCCTCTGTGTTTGAGGGGTACGCCGTGGTAATGACCTAAAATTGTGCTGAATGGCGAGCTCCCGGTTCGTTCATAGATATCTCTTTGGGGCTTTTCCTCCACGATCACTTCAACGTTAGTAATGTGCTCTTTGAAATATTTTACAATCCCAGCCAGTGCTTCTTCGACAAGCTTATCGAATTTCTCTTTTTCCATGGGATAAATGACTCTACTGCCTTTTCTCTTATTTTTCGATTCCCTCTCTTGCTGTAACCCCTTTTGTGTAATAATGCTTTTTTTCCTTCATCTCTGTGACTAAATCAGCACGTTTTATTAAAGAGGAGGGTGCATACCTCCCTGTCAGGATAATTTCTACTTCTTCGGGCTTCTGATCGAGTAATTCAAGGACTTCTTTTTCAGCTAAAAGATTAAAGTCAACAGCGACATTTATCTCATCAAGTATTATGATGCTGTATTTTTTTGAAAGCATGGCATCAAGACATTTCTTTAAGCCTTTTTTTGCTCTTTTGATGTCTTCCTCATCCGGATCTTTTGTGACATGAATAAAACCCTTTCGGCCGAACTGCTCAATTGTGATAAGAGATGAGAGCTTTTTAACAGATACAAGCTCCCCGTAATTTTGCCCTTTGAGAAATTGGCCCATATAAACCTTATGTCCATAGCCGGCTGCACGAAGGGCAAGGCCCAGGGCTGCAGTGGTTTTACCTTTTCCATCCCCTGTGTAGACCTGGACATAGCCTTTAAATTGTGTCTTTTTTTTCATCCTTTTTTACTATATTTTAATCTCCCCTCCCGAGTCAACATGAGAATTTTAAAATTGAAAGACTTATGCTATAATCTGCGGCATGTTAGACCCAAAATATGTCCTGGAAAATGCTGACTTTATAATAAAAAAGGCAGCAGCCCGTGGCACTAAGATTAAACTTGATAAGTTTTTAAGTCTCTCGCAGGAAAAGAAAAAATTTCTTACCAAGATTGAAAGCCTGCGTTATGAGCGAAATAAAGCCTCTAAGCTTATCTCCCAGAAGAAAAAAGAAAAAAAAGATACAGCCTCCATCATATCGGAAATGAAGAAGGTGGCGGGGGAGATTAAAGAACTGGAAGAGAAATTAAAAGAAATCGAAGAAAAATTGAGAGAAATCTTGTTGTCTATACCTAATGTTCCCCATGAGTCTGTGCCTGAAGGCCAGAGTTCAAAAGAAAATATTGAAGTACGGAGATTTGGTGAGAAGCCAAAATTCTCTTTCCAGATCAAGCCTCACTGGGACATCGGGAGGGATCTCGGTATTTTAGATTTTGAACGGGCAGCCAAGATTACTGGTTCGAGATTTGCCGTTTATCTGGGGGCAGGTGCAAGATTGGAAAGGGCCTTGATCAACTTTATGCTCGACATTCATACAGAGGAAAAGGACTATCAAGAAGTGATTCCGCCTTTTATTGCAAATGAGAGGAGCTTGATAGGAACAGGGAATTTGCCAAAATTTGAAAATGACCTTTTTAAGCTCCGGGGCTATCGGTGGTACATGATCCCTACTGCAGAAGTTCCACTTACAAACTTTTATCAGGACGAGGTTCTTGAAGCCAGCTCTCTCCCGAAAAGATTTGTGGCTTATACGCCATGTTTCAGACGAGAAGCTGGCTCCTACGGGAAGGAAATTCGAGGACTGATTCGGCAGCATCAATTCAATAAAGTCGAACTTATGAGCTTCGCTTTACCTGAAGATTCTTATCAAGAGCTCGAGAAAATGACTTTAGATGCTGAAGAGATACTAAAAAGATTAGGGCTGCACTATCGGGTTGTTGTCCTCAATACTTCAGATCTAGGCTTTTCAGGTGCTAAAACCTATGATTTGGAACTCTGGATGCCATACCAGAATAAATACATGGAGATTTCTTCCTGCACAAATTGTGAGGATTTCCAGGCAAGAAGAGCCTTTATCCGCTTTCGAAGAGAGGCTAAGTCAAAGCTGGAGTATGTTCATACACTAAATGGCTCTGGAGTTGCTTTAGGAAGAACGGTGAGTGCCATTCTGGAGAGCTTTCAAAACGAAGATGGCTCTGTAGTTATTCCTGAAACTTTAAGGTCCTATATGGGCGGATTGGATAGAATAAAATAAGCAGGGGTTTGATTCATCAA
>JADHWO010000139.1 GCA_016783445.1 Candidatus Aminicenantota bacterium | reverse complement strand
ATGCCAGGAGTGGTGATTGTGATCCAGACCTTCGGTGATCGCATCAATTTCCATCCCCATATCCATGTATTGATTACCGAAGGGGGCACAGCCCCGGATGGCGCTTTCCATCGTCTCTGTCGTTTCCATGACGAGGTTATTCAAGAAATCTTCACCCACGAGGTCTTTTCCCTGCTGCTTCGGGAAAAGCTTATCGGCCTTCCCCTTGTCGAGAAAATCCTCCGCTGGCGCCACACAGGTTTCAACGTCCACAGTAAGGTCAGGGCTACATCCAAGAGAGAGGCAGAGCGAGTCGGCAAATACATGATTCGGCCTCTGCTGAGCTTGAAGCGGCTTTTCTTCGATGAGACAGCGGGCAAGGTTCGCTATCAGTATTCGAGGCACGCCTCACAGGAGGAGTCGATGCATTATCTGGAATTCATCGCCCGCGTGACCTCACACATTCCTGACAAGGGTCAGGTCATGATTCGCTACTGCGGCCTCTACTCTAATGCACACAGGGGCCTGCCCCTGCGGAAGCAGGGGGAAGATACGCAAGGCAGAAGTAGACCCTTCCCACCCACCGATCATTGAAGATGAGATTACATCTGTTCCTCAAAGAGGCTGGGCAGAGATGATCCGGAAAGTCCACAAGGTGGATCCGCTTTGTTGTCCTACATGTGGTGGCCGGATGAGAATCATCGCCTTCATCGAAGAGCCGAAGATCATCGATAGGATCATCCGCCAACTGAAGCTGATATTTGTTGCAGAACGTCCTCCCCCGCCTCAGGTTGCCCAACATGAGCTACTTATGGCAGCTGAAGATAGAGGGGAATATTTCTAAGGGGATCACTCGTCCTCTGCCTAAATGTGACTTTTCGAGTATCATGCTACTAAAAAATGCTCTAGGGAAAACTAGAAGAATCTCGCTTTTAAGAAAAATCCGGCAGGCCTTACTCATCCTAAAAGATATATTATTAACTTTACGATACTGTACACCCTAAGATCCACTTTATTGAAAACCCATAGGTGTCGCGTAGCGGTTTAGTTCAATATTGCATTTTGCGACATTTGACTCACTTATATCCACAGAGCGAGCCGGTGTGAAATAAATTGCTTTTGTGTCTAAACAAAACCGGCTCATTTCTTGATTAATGATTCCATTTAATTAGTCTTTTTTCTAAATACATCGGGCTTAAGGTGCCATTCCAGATTGTTCGGTGGTGTTACCGCATGCTCAGGAGGCTTCGGCAAAACTTTTAACTGCGGGCAGTAATCATAGGCAACGGGGAAAGGACGGCAGGTACCGCCTCTGTTCACATATTCCCAGACAATCTCGCCGTCAGGTTTTACCTGAAAGAGCCGGCCGGTATTATCCTCGGTTATAAACGTATTTCCATTGGGAAGCCTCTTCTGTGATCCCATTGTCTTGCTGAAAAATTTAATGTTTGCGTACCCTTCTGTCTCGTACTTCCAAACGATCTTTTTGGTAACTGGATTAAATTCAATAATAAACGTTTGTCCGCAATGAGTTCTGTGTCTGGGGAAAAGTCCGTTGTCAAATAAAATAATATTTCCTTCCCCGGGCAATCCTTTCTCTATCATTTCAGGTTCGTGACAATGTGATAATCCGCCTTTATAATTGTGAGTCCACTCCCATACTATCTCTTTTGTTTTTTTATCTACGATGTAAAGCGTGTCTATATTTCTCGGATTTATGAGGATATTGCCTGGTTTGAACCTCTTATCACCGGCATCGTACCATTTGTTCTCCGGAATAGGGGCAATTGTATTCATATGAAGCCAGTCTCCTTCCGGAGTGACTGGTGAAAATCTATTCAGATCAAGATGATTATATGCATGCCACTCCCATACAATTTTCTTATCCGGCGTCACTTCATATATATCACCGCCTAACTGCTTCTCTGCACTTCCTCTCTTTCGAAGAGACCACCAGGGAGAAATTTCTACATCTTTTACCTTTTTCTGGTAATCTTCAGGTAGTGGTTCATGAGCAAGCAGTAGCCTGTTATTATTGGGCAGCCATCGCATATCGTTTACTGAATCAATCCCTTCATGAGTCCACACGATGTTGCCGTCCCAGTCATATTCAATAATCGTTTCTTTTGGAGCAACATAAAGCAGATGGCCATTGGGCAGCAGTCTGCATCGTTTATTAAAATTGGGAACAACCTTCCATGTGTGTATCATATTGCCATTCATGTCAATAAGACGGATATTTTCGGGGATTTTGCTTTCTGCCCTGACTTTAGCAGATGGGTGATTGCCCAGGGATGCGTGATCTGAAATCAGAATATAACTGCTGTAGCAATCATCAGGTTTGTATATGGTGGTTCCAGTAGGAAATATCGTTGGATAGGCAAAAGCTAAGCATGCAAATGCTAGTGTAACCAAAATCCCCATGGGGGATGCGGCAATTTTTCTGGTATCCATTTCTTCCTCCTCTTCTTTATATTTTTATCAATTTTTTATGTTAAAACAAAGAATTCTATTTAAAATCTTGATTATTTTCGCCTTTCTTAATAATAAATTCACAATATTCATGAACCTTATTTTATGTTATATATTGATTTCTCTCATGCCGATTTAAAATGGGTCTGCCTCATTGACTCTGAAAAAGAGGTTTTTATTTTTCGATAATCCACTGCAACATTAAACAAAAATATACAATAAAAGAACAACTTTATATACAGCTAACTTCAGCGTCCATGATGGAATAAAGAAGCGAATCTAGATTTTCTATTTATCGGTTATATGGGCATACAAGAGGACCTTTGATACAATCAAAAAAAGATTTATTCAAGTTGAGGAGCAAGATACGCTCCTTGAAGTACCACCTTATAATGTGGTATATTGGGAAACGTTCCGGCTTTTATTGACTCCATGCTTTTCCTGTGCTATGATTAGTGACGCTGAAATTAAAGAGACTTGCCTCCTTATAAAGGTAGGCAGGGATCAAAAGGGATTAGGGAATATTTCAGCAAGTAAAGTGAAATCCTCCCCCCTTGTTAAAAAATACAGTTTTAAAAGGAAACCAGAATGAATGTTTATGTAGGAAATTTACCACGGGAGGCTACTGAAGGAGACTTAAAAGAGGCTTTTGAAGCCTTCGGAGAGGTCACTTCTGCTAAAATCATCACAGACAAATTCACCGGCGATTCGAGAGGATTCGGATTTGTGGAGATGTCCAACAGTGCCGAAGCCCAAGCGGCAATCTCCGGACTTGATGGCAAAGACTTGAAAGGAAGCACTCTTAAGGTCAACGAGGCCCGCCCTCGTCGTGATGACCGCGGAGGTGGAGGCGGATTTGGAGGAAAAAGACGCTTCTGACAAGCGGCACTCGAATATTCAATAGCAAAATCCAATTTTGTATAAATTCATGTTATAAGTCTGTCTGGAATGCCTTTCTGCGCTTGAAAATTCTAAATACACATAATATTCCAGTCAAAAAAACGAAAACCCTGCCTGTAAGTTAATAAACGTGGATTATTCACGAGTTGAGATTGCCGTAGATGCGAGGCGCAGGGTATGAAGCTGTGGTCTTCCACTGCGAATGCCCTGTAACAAAGCAGATATGGCAAGATCGGCTCGCTCGAAGAGTAATAAATGCCGACATGAAGTTAAAATGAGGCTATGGGAAAAGGTTTGAATGTTAAACTTGAGAAAAAACTAAAGCAACAGCCTCATTTCATTGAGAATAAATGATAGAGTCGGCAGTTTTTATGAATAATTCAGGTTAATTTATTTTGGAGATAGTTTGCCAAAATCAGGCAGTTCAATTGGCAACCTCTCTCAATATGCAGAAGGGCCCTGAGTAGAATGTAATGAGGTGAATTCAGCTTTCAGATTTTAAATAAGGAACAATTAATGAAAAAATACGAAAGAAAGGCAAGAAAGAAAAGAGAAAGGGAGAAAGATAGAAGACAGAGAGAAAAAAGGAAAAGGAGAAATATAGCGTAAACCAGGAGAATTTTTAAGAGCATTAACAATTAAATTCTTTTCGTATTTGAGGATTGAACATGGCAGCGCATGACTATAGGAAACAAGCTCTCCCTGAACAAAAAGAAGTTCAATCTAGAGGAGGAATGATCTCCATCGTTTCTTTTGGGGAAACAGGGCGAACATCGGATCCTGTCAAAACCTACATGAGAGAAATGGGTAAGATTCCGCTGCTAACAAGAGAGAGAGAAATACTCGTTGCAAAGGAAATTGAAAGAGGAGAAGAGATAATTATTAAAGCCCTTTCAAAAACACGATTTATTTACAGTGAAATTCTTGCACTGGAAGAAAAACTAAATGAAAACAATGGAATCATCCGAGATGTGTTCGAGTCAATGGAAGATGAATTCACAAGAGGAAAGCTTGAGAAAAAAAAGGAGAAGATTCTTGCCATAATTAATGAAATAAGAAAATTAAGCACCCAACTAGAAAAAACCCCTACATCAAAAAAATATGCTGTTGTACGTGGGCGTCTCATCGTTAAAATGAGTCATCTTATAAGGGAACTCAATATCCGCTCTCCTTATAAAGAAAAGATTATTGAGAGTCTCTGTGAAAGGCTAAAGGTCATAGATGAATTAGAAACAAGTAAGCACGAATTGAATGCCTCTTTCACTAATGCTAAGGGTAAGAAGAAAGAAGAGGAATTGAAACTTAGGATCAAAAAAATCGATAAGCTTCTGAGAATATACAACAAAGAAAGCGGTCTTAATTCACAGGGATTAAGAAAAACACTGCATACAATCGCTAAAGGAAAGCAGATCTGTGATCTGGCAAAGAAAGAACTCATTGCCTCTAACTTAAGACTCGTGGTTTCTATAGCCAGAAGATACTACAATTTCGGACTCCAGTTTCTTGATTTAATCCAGGAAGGAAATATAGGCTTGATGACAGCAGTGGATAGATTTGAATATAAAAGAGGGTATAAATTTTCGACTTATGCACATTGGTGGATTAGACAGGCAATAACACGTGCAATTGCTGATCAGGCTAGGACAATAAGAATCCCTGTGCATATGATCGAAGTCATGAACAGGTTAAATAGAGTATCAAAAAATCTTGTCCAGGATAAAGGCAGAGAACCAACATGTGAAGAGATTGCTGTTAAGATGGATATGCCGGTCAGTAAAATACAAAAAATCATGAAAATTTCCCAAGTACCACTTTCACTTGAGACGCCAATAGGAGAAAAAGAGGAAGGTCATCTGAGTGATTTTATCGAGGACAGAGATATCCTTTCGCCTCCCGATGAAGTCATTCATATCAATATGAGAGAGAAAATTGAGGAAGCTCTGAAAGCTCACACCCATAGAGAGGCAAGTATATTAAAAATGAGATTTGGCTTGGGAGATGGCAACGAGCATACCCTGGAGGAACTCGGACAGCAATACAAGGTTACACGTGAGAGGATCAGGCAAATCCAAGAAAAAGCGATAAGAAGGTTAAAGCATTCTGGTTACAGTTGGAAACTAAAGTCCTTTACTAAATAGCTGAATCTACTTCTTGTATTATACATTTTATACTTTTTGTTTCAGAACTTGAGCATGGGAAGATTTACAATCAAAGAAATGAATCTCTCTCTACAAGCAGAAAAGCTGGAAGGTCAAAGCCCTAGAACATTACCAGAAATTCCTCAGCTTCTGGAAAGACGCCGAGCCTAGTGTTCCTGAGGTTGAGTAAACGAAGAAGAGGCTGGCTGGCCAGGATGAATTCCATTAAACACTGATTTTTCTCAGAATGGAAGGAAATCAATGACAAAAGGAAAAGAGATAAGAGACCGAGAAAAAAGAGAAAAATCGAGAAGAAAGAGAGAAAAAAGAGGGAAAGAGAAAAGGAAGAATTTCAGGTTAAACTAAGAAAGCCGGAAAGATGGAATATTTAATTGACAGCAAGGGGGCTTTAAGGGAAGATGAAAAAAAAATTATGTATTAAGGGAGGTTATAGTGAAAGAACTAGTTGAATTGATTGCTAAAGCATTAGTGGACAATCCGGACAAGGTGAAGGTTTCCCAATTAGACGGAGAACAGAGCTCGATCATTGAATTAAAGGTTGCTCAGGAAGATTTGGGTAAGGTTATCGGAAAACAGGGAAGAAATGCTCAGGCTATCA
>JADHWO010000138.1 GCA_016783445.1 Candidatus Aminicenantota bacterium | reverse complement strand
GCAAATCTTGCTGTCCGGATGAAAGAACACAATAAGAAACTCCTCTGGGACGGAAAGAAAATGGAGGTCACCAATCTTCCTGAAGCCAATAAATTCCTCCATAAGGAATATCGACCCGGGTGGTCCTTATAGGTTTATGATTTGTAAGCTTTAGCCCAAGAGATTTTAAAGATTCGCCATAAATTTTATTATTATTGAACCGGCGATAAGTTTGCCAAATTTATAAACTATTATCCTTTATATAGCACAACTTAATTAGAAATTTCACTTCTAGATATAAAGGAGAAAAGAATGAAGAAAAAAATTCTTTTTCTATTTTTTCTAGGAGCAGTATTTTTTTTGTTCGTGACAAGTGGCATCAAAGGGGATTTTGACAAAAGCATCCAGACAGAACCTGAGTTTTTATGGAAAATTCATGATATGGACAGGCCTCTTCCTCCGGTGGTTACACCCGGTGCAATCGTCACGCCCGGAAAACCTCCATCAGATTCCATTGTCCTTTTTGACGGAAAGGACCTGTCCAAATGGTGTGACAGCAAGGGGCAGCCGTCAAAATGGAAAGGTGAGCGGGATTACATGGAGGTTGTAAAAAAAGCAGGCTCTATAAAGACTAAACAAAATTTTGGTGATTGCCAGATTCACATAGAATGGAGAGCTCCTTTGCCTGTTAATGGAAAAGGACAGGGCAGGGGAAACAGCGGAGTTTTCCTGATGGATACTTATGAGGTGCAGGTACTTGATTCTTTTGATAACAGAACTTATGCCGATGGAATGGCTGCAGCCATTTACGGCCAGTTCCCACCTCTTGTGAACGCCTGCCGCCCTCCCGGTGAATGGCAGACATATGATATTATTTTCCACAGACCGCACTTTGATAAAAATGGAAACCTTACGCGCCCGGCTCGTATGACCGTTTTTCACAATGGGGTCCTGGTTCAGGATAATGCAGAGTTATTAGGCCCGACTGCATGGAAAAAGCGCGTTCCTTACAAAGCGCATCCTGATAAAATGCCACTCTCGCTCCAGGACCATGGAAATCCTGTTCGTTACCGGAATATCTGGATACGGGAACTTTAAGATTTAATGCCTTTAATCAAATATTTTTTGGAAGATAGACAAGATTGTTACGTCTAATAAATGAATTACTATATCAAGTTAAAAGAATAATGATAGTTAGAGTATCCCTCCGAATTAAAAAATTCACTATTCTGAAAGGATATCCAAAATGTTGAAAAAATTCATCTCTGTCTCGTTTTTCCTTTTTACAATTTTGTTGATGACGGCTTCAAATTCATTTTCCCAGGAAGAGGCATTCGACATCGAAGAATTGAAGAAGAGCGCTCCGAAAGTTTTTATCGACTGTGACAGCTGCGATATCGATTATATCCGGACCGAGATAACTTTTGTTAATTACGTCTGGGACAGGCAAGAAGCGGACATCCATATGCTCATCACGCTCCAAAGTACCGGAAGCGGCGGGAGAGAATACACGATCGCCTTTATCGGCCAAAAGGATTATTCTGACCTGCAGAATACGCTGAAATACTTTTCGAGCCCAACAGAGACAGACGATGAAGTCCGGAAAGGACTGGTGCAGACCTTGAAATTAGGGCTCGGGCCTTACGTAGCTCGCACGCCCATGGCTCAAGCGATTTCACTTTTGCTCAAACAGGAAGTCAAGCCAACAGCCGTGGAAGACAAGTGGAATTTCTGGGTTTTCAACGTCAGTTTAAACAGCGATTTATCCGGAGAAGAGCAGCGAAAATCGACAGAGCTTTCAGGGAATTTTTCTGCCAACCGGGTTACACCCGCCTCCAAATTAAGGATGGGGCTCGATATCGACTACGAGAAGGACAGATATGATGTCGATGGAGATACAATCACCAGCATTTCGGAGAGTCGAGATTTTGATGGGCTGTATGTCAAAAGCATCAACGAACACTGGTCAGTCGGAGGCTGGGTCTCTCTTTCTTCTTCCACTTACAGGAACATAGACTTTTCTTACACCATCCACCCTGCTATCGAGTATAATTTTTTCCCCTATTCTCTATCAACAAGAAGACAGATCCGCGTTCTGTATAAAATCGGGTATGGCTCTTACCGCTACAGAGATGAGACAATATACGAGAAAACCTCAGAAAATCTATGGAACGAATCTCTTTCTATCATCCTGGAGCTGAATGAACCCTGGGGAACCGCTGAACTTTCCCTGGTCGGCTCCCATTATTTCCATGACCTCAACAAGAACAGGCTGGTTGTATCCGGTGAGTTATCCCTGCGGATTTATAAAGGACTTTCGTTGGATATAGAAGGAAGATATTCGAAGATTCGTGACCAGTTATCCCTGGCTAGAGGAGGAGCCACGCTGGAAGAGATACTGCTGCACCGAAGGGAACTCGCCTCAGGCTACCAGCAGTCTTTTGAAATAGGGCTGAGCTATCGCTTTGGGTCTGTCTTCAGCAATGTGGTCAATCCACGCTTCGGCGATGGGAATTAATTATTGAGACGTCAAGTCTCCAAAAACTCATTTTATAAAGAAATTAATCGATAATATACTATTAAACCAATAATACAATTACCTATCCAGGTAATAAGGCTCTTTAGTAAATTTCTTTTAAAATAGTCTTAGCTAAGGAGTAATCCGTTCCTTCCTCAAGTGTTTTTAAATATAGGATCTATAAGAACTAAATCAGCGGTGTTTTGCCAGGGACGGCAACAGGTCTAGCCGGTAGTTCAATCATCTCATAGCGGGGCGGGGAAAGATCGAGTTTGGAAGCGTTCATCACCCAGTCCCAGCTCAGAGCACGACCCGTATAGGCGCTCATGCGGCCCATAATTGCAGTCATAGTGCTTTCAGCAACTTGTTTCCCTTCGTTTAGTGGGTTACCTTTTCGGATGCTTTTAATCAAATCAGTATGTTCCTGGACATATGGATTGGGGGATTCAGGCTCATATTTAAATGCATTGGCACCCTGGATGTAACCATTGGCTCCGTCAGCATAGGCCAGTCCCTTTGTGCCGATTACCCGCTCAGATACATTTGGAGTGCATCCTGCTGTCTGACGGCACATGCTCATCACCCTGGCTCCGTTGGGATATTCGTACTCGATGGCAAAATGGTCAAAGATATTGCCGTATTCCGGAGCAGTGCGAACCTGACGGCCACCCATGCCTGAGCATTTAATAGGGTGAGTGCCGATAGCCCAATTGATGACATCCAGGTTGTGTACGTGTTGTTCCACAATATGGTCTCCGGACAGCCATGTGAAAAACAGCCAGTTGCGGCATTGCCATTCCATATCTGACCACTCCTTGCTTCTGCGGTTATACCAATTCTCCCAGGCACGTCCTTCCCAGAGAGCGCCCATATTCCAGTAACACTGGCCGGCAAAGATCTCACCAATATCGCCCTTATGGATCCTTTTCATGATTTCCACGTAATGGGCCTGGTGGCGGCGCTGTGTTCCGGCTACAATCCCCAATTTTTTTTGTTTAGCAAGTTTTGAGCTGGCTATAATTGAACGTATACCTAATGGATCCACAGCCACCGGTTTTTCCATAAAAATATGCTTGTTCGCTTCTACGGCTGCTTTAAAGTGCTCTGGCCGGAAATGTGGTGGAGCAGCCAGGATGACCATATCCACATCACAGGCTAATACTTTTTTAAAAGCATCAAAGCCAGCAAAGCATACATCCTGAGAAACTGTAAGATTTTCTTTTTTCAGTTTTTCTGTAAGCCGCTTCAGAGAACTATCCAGGCGGTCTTTGAAAAGGTCACCCATGGCTGTGATTACAATATTTGGTGAAGAATTTACACAGTCAATGGCTGCACCGGTACCCCGGCCTCCGCAGCCGATCAGGCCAACCCGGATTCTGTCAGAACCCGCAGCAAAAAGAACGCCTGTTCCTGACACCATCGCAGCAAGAGATGCTGTTGATGAGACCTTGATAAAATCCCGCCTGGAAATCCCTTGCCCTTTTTCCATTTTTTTCGTAGTCATAGTCACTCCTTTAAATTCTAAAAAATTAATCTATAAATATTAAAAAGATATACCCAATCAGTAAGCCCTGGAAGGCTCTTTGTTTTTAAAAGTTATCGCAGGAACGGTAAGCCTCAATCACTGCCTTTTCGCCTTCTTTGCCGGGTATACTTTTTCCATGCTCCATACACAGGACACCTGTGTACTCCTTGCCATACAGATGTTTAAAAATGTTCTTGTAGTTGATTTCACCTGTAGTAGGCTCTTTGCGTCCTGGATTGTCGCCAAGGTGGAAGCTGGCGATTTCCTCCCAGGCCATGTCGATATTGGGAATCAGGTTTCCCTCTGTGATTTGTTGATGATAGAGGTCATTAACGATTTTGCAGCTGGGGCTTCCCACCGCCCTGCAGATCTGGTATGCCTGTGGTATCTTAGTTAGAAAAAGTCCGGGGTGGTCTCTCCAGGCGTTTAATGGTTCAATCACAATCACAAGACCTGAGGGCTCGCAGATTTTTGCGCACCATTTGAGATTTTCGATCACATTAGCAGTCTGGTAGTCCCACTCGAGGCCTTCGTCAAATCGGCCGGGCACCACAAGAGCCCAGTTGGCATTAACTCTTTTGGCTGTTTCTACAGCTGCTTTGATTTTTTCGGTTAGCATTCGGCGGATATCTTTGTCCTGAGTGACAAATGATTTTATTTTAAAGTCCGCATAAGCTACAAAAGGGCCAAGTGTCATGTTGAGGCGGTTCATTTCGCGGGCGATGGATTCCTGCTCGGATTTTGGACGGTTCATAAGACCGTTGTCAAACATTGCACTAAAACCCTGGTCAGCCATGAATTTAAGCTGATCGACCGGATCCTTGCCAGCATGTTTTTCAAACATTCCCAGATAGGGAGCATATTTGAGCTTGAAGCCTGCTTTATCTGAATTTAAACCTGCCTTCTTGGTCTTTGCATGGGAGGGGATCACGGACAGGGCTGCAGCGGCAGCAGCTGCACTTCCGATAAATTTCCGCCTTGAAAATTTCCCGGAAAAAGCCGAAAAATTTTTCTGCTGTTTTGACATGGTTTAACTCCTTTTTATTTATTTATGTATAAATGATGTTGAACAACCTGGATTATTCACGAGTCGAGGTTGCCGCAGATGCAAGGCGTCGGCCCATGAAGCTGTGATTGCAAAAGGTAACGGCATTTTTTTTGAATAATTCATGTTAATTATATTCAGAAAAAAAAGATAATGGAAGCATTTCCTTGTAAGAAAATCAGGTTCAGCCTTAAGTTTTTTATTGTCTGTCTGATTTAGCCTCCTGCTTGAAATAAAAAATCAAACGCCAAAAAAAAACACAAATTCGAAAGTTGAGATTCATATAATTTTTTTAATGATCGCTCTGAGTTTAAACAGATCTTTCAGTACTTCTGGGGCATCAGGACCAGGCCGGAGCCTTGAGTCCAGGTCGCAACTCCAATCAACTGGAAATTCTTCGATTCTATAACCAAGCTTTATCGCACGCAGAAGTATCTCTAGGTCAAAAAGATACCCGGTAATGACACACTCTTCAAACAATTTTCTTGCAACCTCCCCTTTGTACAGCTTGAATCCACACTGGGAGTCAGTGATTTTTCCAGGTAATCCTGCTACCCATACAGCTGCCTGGTGAAAAAGCCAGGCCAGTAACTTTCGTTTGAAAGCCCGGTCTTTTAGGATTTTTGTATCTTTTAAACGTCGGGAGGCATGGGCTAAGTCCAGATCTCCACTCCTTATCCGTTTTATAATGGATTTAGCATTAGAGTAGGGGATGCAGGTTCCACTATCTGCAAATAATACTACATCTCCTTGAGTTTCCTTTATGCCTGCTTTAACTGCAAAGCCTTTGCCCGAATTTTTCCAAAGCCGAATTATTATTCGTTTTACTGAAGATGAGATCTTTGCATTTCGAGCAGCCTCTGATGTATTGTCAGTACTTCCGTCGTCAACAACAATGATCTCACCCTGGAGTTGCGCATCACATATAAAAGAAGCGGCAACTTCTACATCGTACTTGATTTTTTGTGACTCGTTAAACGCGGGCATAACGATTGAAATATCCATTATCGAACTGCCTGCTTCTGCATAAAGTTTTCCCAGAGATC
>JADHWO010000034.1 GCA_016783445.1 Candidatus Aminicenantota bacterium | reverse complement strand
ATGGATTTTGTGACATCATCATCGAAAGGAATTTTCCCTAGAAGAGGGACTCTATTCTTTTTACACCAGGTCTCGATTTGAGCGGAATTTTTGAGGTTGATGTCGTACTTGTTGATGCAGCAGGCTGTTTGAGTTTTGAAGTGGTGGGCCATTTGAATGACACGTTCCATATCATGGATTCCGGAAAGAGTAGGCTCTGTTACTACTAAAACCAGATCTGTTCCTGAGAGGGAAGCAATAACCGGACAGCCTATTCCAGGAGGTCCATCGATAAAGACAAAATCCAGGTTATTTTTTTCAGCAATTTCTTTAGCCTTTTTCCTGACTTCAGTAACAAGTTTTCCTGAATTTTCCTCACCAATCCCCAATCTGGCGTGCACAAAAGGACCGTATTTGGTTCGGGATACAAACCATTCTCCTGATATGCTATTTTCCATTTCTATTGCCTCAACAGGACAGATATGGGAACAGATTCCACATCCCTCACAGGATATGGGGTCTATAATTATTTCGCCATCTTCTTTTTCGCTGATTGATGAGAATCGGCAGGTGTCTACACATTCACCGCATAAAGTGCATTTTTCTGTTATTAGCCTTGCTTTTTTGCCGCCAGAAAATTTATGGCTCTCTTGAATTTCAGGATGTAGGAGGAGATAGAGGTTGGCTGCGTCAACATCGCAGTCTGCCATGACCTTTTTTTGAGCGAGGGTAGCAAAGGAAGCAGATACGATCGTTTTTCCTGTGCCACCCTTACCGCTTAAAATAGCAATCTGTTTCATTTTTTTAATTTTTTGAGCTTTTTAAATAATTCAAGAAATTTTTGTTTGTAAGAAGGCTGGATTTCGATGATGGTTTTCCCTTCAGAGTAGGCTACTGCAATATTTTTATCCATAGGTATTGTCATAAGAACAGGGATATTCTCTTTAAGGCAGTAATTTTGAACTTGCCTATCCCCGATATCAGCACGGTTGACGACAACCCCGAATGGAATTTTTAGAATTTTTAAGGTCTCAACAGCCAGGCGGAGGTCATTGAGGCCAAAGGGAGTTGGTTCGGTAACAAGAAGAGAGATATCACTCCCCTTAACAGCCTCTATCACCGGACAAGACGTTCCCGGAGGAACATCTATAATGATTGTTTGAGCTGCATTTATATGTTTTTTTACTTCCCTTATAATAGGAGGAGACATAGCCTGGCCAATATCGAGTTTTCCATGGATGAACTGGAGGTTATTCTCTGAGCCATACTCGATGACTCCTATTTTCTGCCCTTTCTCTTTTATGGCTTGTTCAGGGCAAAGGAGGGTGCAGCCTCCACATCCGTGACAGAGCTCGGGAAAGACCAGGACATTATCTTTGAGAACTGCTATAGCATTGTAGGCGCAGACTTCAGCACACTTTCCGCAGTAAGTGCACTTTTCTTCAATAATTTCAGGAACTGGGAGAAAAACAGGCTTACTTTGGAGAGTATGAATATTCAGGAAAAAATGAGCATTGGGTTCTTCTACATCGCAGTCTAAAAATTGCACGGAATGGGAATCTATTAGGGATAAGGCTAGATTAACAGCAACAGTTGTTTTTCCTGTTCCGCCTTTACCGCTGGCAACTGAAATAATCATTAAACTTTAATCTCTTTCCCTCCCCCTATCTCTACGAAATTATCTTTGTATTCTTCAGAGAGAGTGGTTTTATTTTCCATGCTAGCATTTTGATTTGTTAAAAAGTTATGTCTATATAAGATAAAACCTGCTCTAAGTCTTAATTAGTCTTTTCGACATACTCCTCCCTCTGAACAGGGAGGAGTTTTGCATCGCTCGGTCTCGCCGCAGCATGTCAAGCCTTTTGAAGGTGAGCTGCCTACCCTGACAACAGAGGGCGTGGAGAATATCTTTTGAAGATTTTTACTATTGCAGTGAGAACAGAATAAATCAATTTTTTTATGAAGCGAGCGCACGAAAATTTCAGTGACTTTTCCACATTCCTGGCATTTATACTCATAAATAGGCATTTTTTTCTCTAACGAGTCATTTTAGTTCCACATTTAGGGCAGGGCCTCTGGTAACAAGGAATGCCTCTCTGGTGCGGAATTCTTGCTCCACAGGAAGGACAGACACAGTAACCTCCAGTGCCTAAGCCTTGACCTCCCATCCGACCGCGACCGCCGCCTCTGCCTTGCCCTTGTCCTCCTCCTTGCATTTTAACCTCCTATCTTATCTTAATTGTAAGCTTCCATGATTTTTTTATCTTCTTTCATCAAATCTCCTGCGATTTCCTCCATATTCATCTTTTTCCAGAAGGATAGTTTATCGTGTGCCTCTAAATATTTTAAGGGAATAGGATGAGTTCCGATAATTACTGGCACATTATAGTAAGTCTCTATGAATTCCTTGAAATGGCGAATTCGGGGGCAGGGAGGATAGCCGACTACTAAACCTGTGGCAAGGTGAATAAATTCGGCTCCGTTTTCTTTCATTTCTTCAGGGACATATTCTATATTGCCTCCCGGACATCCTCCACAATAGGAATAGCCGACAATTTCAACAGTCTCTTCTTTTGGGTAACGTGAAAAGCCTCCAACTCTTTCTCTTATTGATCTAAAACATTTACCACCGCCGCAGTCCTGGTATCGACCGCAAATAATGATTCCAATCTTTTTCATGAATGACTCCTTCTCAGAGTTTTTTTATATAATTTATTTTTCTACTTAGGTTCATCTTGCTCGGATTTTTCCCTTGTTTTTCTTTGAGAGAGTTTTTTATCAAGCCAATTGCCGATAAACATAGAAGCAAAAGCGAAAAGTGCTCCCCCCAGCGTTGATTTTTGAAAAGGCGAATTTGTGCTTAAAGTGCTTTTTCCTCCTTGTTTTCGGCCTGTTCCTGGACCTAATCCTTGAGGCCCTGTTCCATCTCCTCCTGGCATAATTTTCACCTCCTTTTCAGGGGTAAGAATTTATTAAGATTTATAGCAAACAACTATTATTATAAATGGACTTTTACTTTAATAATGTTTCGACAATTTTCAGAAAAGCCTTGCTTGCTTCAGAATCAGGCTGAGTGGCAATAAATGGCTTTCCCTCATCTCCGGAAATAACAATTTGAGGATCAATGGGGATATTCCCTAAGAAAGGAACTCCCAATTCAGCGGCAACTCTTTTGCCTCCCCCTTTTTTGAAGAGATCTATTTTTTTTCCACAGTGAGGGCAGATCATTCCGCTCATGTTTTCAATTATGCCAAGTATTTTCAGGTTGAGTTTTATAGCAAAAACAACGGCTTTCCTGGAATCCATCAGTGAAACTTCTTGAGGAGTTGTTACAATAATTGCCCCTGTTGCAGGAATAAGCTGAGCGACCGAAAGGGGTTCATCGCCTGTGCCGGGTGGGGAATCAATGATAAGCCAATCCAGTTCCCCCCAATCTACATCCCCCAGGAATTGCTGGATGGCTTTCATCTTCATCGGCCCCCGCCAGATAACAGGCATGTTGGGATCTTGAAGGAGGAAAGACATAGAAAACAATTTTAAATTGTTTTTGACACTTACGGCTTTTATGCCATCAGGTGATGCATCCAATTTTTTGTCTTCAACTCCAAGCATTTTGGCTAAATTCGGGCCGTGAATGTCTACATCCAGAAGTCCGATTTTTAATCCTTTCTGGGCAAAAGCAAAAGCAAGGTTGGCTGCGACAGTACTTTTCCCAACTCCCCCTTTTCCGCTGAAGACGAGAAGCCTGTTTTTGATCTTAGCTAAAGTATCTGTAACTTTTTTTTCTGCTTCCTTTATTTCTTCTTCCCTTTTGTTGGCAGACATTATTTAACCTCAGATTTGTATTTTGAGAGGACATCTTCAACCTTTCCGGTAACACCTGTTATCACTTTGACCCCCGAGGATTGAAGGACCCTTTGAGCATTAGGGCCGCAGTTTCCTGTTAGTACAGCTCCAACATTTTTGTTTGATATAAGCTGGGCTGTCTGTATTCCGGCTCCGTGTGCTGCTTCAATATTTGGATTATTAACAACTTCAAAATCCATAGTTTCTGGGTCCACGATAAGAAAATATTGTGCTCTGCCAAATTGTGGGTCAACTTCTGAATCAAGATCTTTTCCTTTTGATGTAATACAGATTTTAATCCCTGCTGTTTGAGGGATGTGTTCAACATGGTGTTCAATTGGAAGATGCTCTTCCAGTCCATGTTTGTGGCCGCATAAATCATCGCCTACTTCGAGCTCCTGATTTACGAATTTTTCGATAACTTCATCGACTGTGCCTTGGACTCCTATAACCGTTTCTATAGTCTTCTGAGCGAATAAATCCTGTGCTCTGGGGCCCATGCCGCCGGCTATGATACAGCTTACTCCCTTCTCAGAAAGGTACTGAGGGAGGAATCCGGGCTGGTGCCCTGGATTAGGAATTTCTTCCCTGCTTAAGATCTGCCCTTCTTTAATCTCAATAATAGTATAGGACAAACAGCGGCCAAAATGTGCAGAGACATATCCTTGGTCTGTGGAAATCGCAACTTTCATATTTGACTCCTTTGTGGTGTTCAAGCAAATTTAAATTTACTTCTTTTTCTCGAGATTTTCAATTTTTTTTGAGATGTCTTCTATTTGCCGGCGGAGAAACTCTGATTGTTGTTTTAAGTATTGAAGCTCCTCTTCAGGAGATAACTGCGGCATGCTTGGGCTTGAAGGGGGCATTCCTGGAGCTTGAAAGGCGGGATCATATCCCATTCCCTGACCCATGCCTCCTCCCATACCTCTTCCCATACCGCGGCCCATGCCTCCTCCCATACCGCGGCCCATGCCTCCTCCTATACCGCCGCCAGGTCCTACGGGTGATCCTCCACCCATTCCAATTCCTGAATGAGCAGGAACGTTAGCCTGGGCTGAAGGCTGAATTTTACCTGATTTATACTGCAACACGGCTTCTTGAGCGGTTCCTGTGACTCCAATAATAATCTCTACTCCTGCTGCCTGGAGAGTCTGGAAAGCGTTTGGCCCACAGCTTCCTGTAAGTAAGACATTTGCTTCCTTGTTGGCAATAAGCTGGGCGGACTGGATGCCGGCTCCACTAGAAGAAGCAACGTTGGGATTTTCCAAAGCTTCAAACTTCATGGTTTCTGAATCGACAAAGAGGAAATAAGCACACCTTCCGAACCTCGGGTCAACCGGGCTGGACAGTTCTGGAGTTGAAGCAGTAACTACAATTTTCATTTTTTTTCTCCTTTGAGTTCTTTAATTCTTTCATCAATACCATAGAGTTCATCCTCGAGCTGCTCAGCTTCAGCTTTGAGGAAGTTAAGTTCATCTTCCGGAGTCAATTCTGCAGCTCCCCACGGGTCATACGGAGTCGGGAATCCAGGTTGTGGAAAGCCGGAATAGGGCGAGAAGGGAAGCTGCCCCTGCTGCCAGGCGTAGTCCATCTGAGGAGTTGGCCAGGTCCCGTACATAAGGTACTGGGCAGCTGGTCCCAGTCCCGTCGGGCTCCTGCCTACCCAGCCTGGTGAAAATCCGAACCGCATCCACCCTGGCAGACCTGTCAGGTTATACATCCATCTATGTCTGTTTCTCATTTTTTCTCCTTATCTTGTTTTTTTAGCTCTTCAAGTCTTATTCTGATTTGTTCAAGCTGATCTTCCAATATCTTTGCCTGGTCTTGTAGGAAAGATTCTTCATCTTCTTTTGTTAAAGGTTGAAAGGGTGACCAATGGAGCCTCCCGTACCATGGATGCCAGCATCTCATCCAAGAAGCCATGTAAGGCCAGGCATACCATCCTGCTGGACCCATTCCAAAAGGCATTTCCTTCACCTCCTTTTACAAGGATTAATTACTTTCTTATTTTTTCTGTTTACTGCCTTTGGCAGGACCTTGTGCAGGATACTCAGGCTCATAACCCATTCCGTAAGGATAGCCATAGCTCTGAGGGGAAGGATAACCATAGGGCATTCCATAAGGATTGTCATAAGGCATCGCTGGAGGATAAGGATATCCGTAAAAGCGGCCAAATCCTCCTCTTCGCCATCCTCGGCCTCTCCCAAATCCGAGTCCTCTACCAGAGCCAAATCCCATTCCAAAGCCTCTCCCAAATCCGAGTCCGCGGCCAAATCCCATTCCAAAGCCTCTCCCAAATCCGAGTCCGCGGCCAAATCCCATTCCCGGACCCGGAGACATAAAACCAGGGTCTGGAAATCCTCCGCAGTAGCCCATGCCTCGGCCAGTTTTAGGTCCAGATCCCATTGGACCTGTTCTATCTCCTCCTGGCATCTTGTTCACCTCCTTTTAAATGATTGATTTATTTGCATTTTTCACACAATCCATAAAATTCGATATTGTGACCCAGGACATTAAAATTGTGCCTTTTTGATAAAGTTTCTTCTGTCTTTTTCACAAATTCTAACTCTTCATCCATAAAATCGCTGTAGTCGATAATCTTCCCGCACTTTATACATGTGAGGTGATGGTGATGTTCTTTTTTTTTGCCTGATTTAAACTCGTACCTGCTCTGTCCATCGCCGATTGTAAACTTGTTGATGAATCCCGTTCGCATCAATAAATCCAATGTGCGGTAAATCGTTGTTAAACCGATGCCTGGATACATTTTATAAAGAGAGGCATATATTTCTTTGGCGCTCATATGTTTTGATGTTCGGCTCAAGAGATCAAGTATGACTTCCCGGGGAACAGTCCACCGGGAAACATGCGTCCGGAATCTTTGTTGCCATTTATGAGGGCCTGGCATAATAACCTCTCTTATTGATAATGATAACCATTTTCATTAATAATATAAGTCTGTTTCTGCTCCTTGTCAAGAGAAAATAAAAAATAATTGTCATTGTAGAGAAAATGCAACATAAAAATTGTTAAAAAGTGAGCAGATTCTTTTTTGTCTTGAAAAAATATCATTTTGAGTGAAGCGCGGCAATCCCAACCTGTATTTCAAATCTATCCGAAAAGATTTTATTAGACAGTGGATAGGCTTCTAATAAATTGAAGGGTTGAATGAAACTAAATATAGACAGATAAATGGATATTATATTCTTAGTTATGGATTTACAGATGATGGAATTCGGCTTGAACTAAGTCCTTCGTATAAAGTATAATTATTTTTAAAATAATCATTCTTCAACAGCATGAAACTTACTCATTTTTCTTTAAGAACAAAGATTATACTCAGCTTTCTTATAGTCATAGTCATTGGAGGCTTATTATCATTAAGCGTGGGCTGGAGATTGGTTAAGGGGACTATTATCAAGCAAGCTCAAGCAAAGGTAAAACATGATCTGGCTGCTTCTTGGATGGTTTTTAACGGAGAACTTAATAATATAAAGGAAATAGTCAGTTTAAATGCAGCAAGGGAAGGAGTTCATGATAACATAAAATGCGGTGAGCAAGATATTCTCTCAAGAAAACTAAGTCGAATAAGAAACAGATACAGATTTGATATATTAACCCTGACTGACTCGAGGGGAAAAGTAATCGTAAGAAGTAGAAATCCTGAGGCTATAGGGGATGATCAATCTCACGATGAAATAATAAAAAATGCCATTAAAAGAGGTGTCGTTGCCTCGCCTCAGATTGTCCCTCGAGAAGAACTACTTAAAGAAGGACAGGAATTAGCGGATCAGGCATATATGGAATTTATTGAAACTCCAAAAGCAGCTCCAAGGCCCGAAAAAAAAGAAATAAACGGCATAATGTTGAAAGCAGCCGCTCCGGTCAAGGACGAAGACGGAAAGCTCCTTGGCATCCTCTACGGAGGAATATTACTTAACCGGAATTATGAGATTGTCGACCGGGTAAAAGAGATTGTTTATAAGGAAGAAAAATACAAGGGTCGAGAAATTGGCACAGCCACAATCTTTCAGCATGATTTAAGGATTTCAACCAATGTAAAAAATGAAAGAGGAGAAAGGGCTATTGGCACACGAGTTTCGAAAGAAGTCAATAATGCAGTCCTTGTGGAAGGAAAGCCCTGGATTGACAGAGCTTTTGTGGTTAATGATTGGTATATCACAGCTTATGAGCCGATTAAAAATATCAATAACAAAATTATCGGGATCCTTTATGTAGGAATGCTTGAAAAACCTTATGTTGATACAACAGAGAGGGTGATGTTGACCTTCACAGGTTTAGCCTTTCTCTGCGTTGTCTTTTTATTGATAATACTCTATTTTTCGACGACCAGAATTATTAATCCTCTCCAGAAAATGGTCATCGCCACTCAAGAAATTGCCAAGGGCGATTTGTCTCATAAGGTTGAGATGCAGTCCAAAGATGAAATTGGTTATTTAGCTGATTCCTTTAACAAGATGACAGCTAATTTAAAAACTGCAAATAAGAAGCTTGTTGAATGGGGAAAAACTCTGGAGAAAAAAGTAGATGAACGAACTAAAGAATTGACAGAAATGCAGGCTCATCTTATTCAATCTGAAAAATTGGCCTCTCTTGGAAAACTAGCGGCAGGCATAGCTCATGAAATTAACAATCCTCTTGGAGGCATTCTTATATACAGCCATCTTTTGCTTGAAGATGTAGACAAAAAAAGTCCTCTTCATGAAAACCTTAAAAAGATAGTCAAAGAAACTACTCGTTGTAAGGACATTGTTAAAGGCCTCCTTGAATTTGCCCGCCCTAAAGAACCAGAAATGTCCCTCATCAATATAAGTGAAACCGTGGAAAAGTCTCTTGCCATAATGGAAGGCCAGGCACTTTTTCAAAACATAAACATAAAAAGGTCATTTGTTTCTGACCTGCCCAAAATCGTAGCAGATAGTGCCCAGCTTCAACAGGTGTTCATAAATATAATTCTTAACGCTGCAGAAGCTATGGACGGCAATGGAGTACTCACGCTCAGTACAGCTTTAAATGAAGATAATACACATATAGAGGTAAAGTTTTCTGATACTGGCCACGGCATAAAAGAAGAAGATAAAAAAAGACTTTTTGAACCTTTCTTCAGCACTAAAGAAGTCGGCAAAGGAACAGGCTTAGGTCTCGCAATAAGTTACAGTATAATTCAAAAACATCAGGGGACGATTGGAGTTAAAAGCAAAGCAGGGAAAGGTTCTATTTTCACTGTCAAACTCCCCATTATGAGCGAAAGTAGTCATGACTGAAAAAGCCAATATATTAGTCATAGACGATGATGAAGCCATCCGAGACTCTTGTAGTCAAGTGTTCAAAAAAGAAGGATATTCAGCCAAAACGGCTAAGGATGGGACAGAAGGTTTAAAGCTCTTCAAGAAAGAATTTTTTCACGCTGTTCTCCTCGATTTAAAATTACCTGATCTTGATGGTATGGAGATTTTGAGCAGAATAGAAGAAGAAAATCCCGAAACTCCTGTCATCATCATAACCGGATTCGCAACTATCGAATCTGCCGTTGAAGCTATGAAGCGAGGTGCGTCTGATTATTTAGCAAAGCCTTTTTCCCCCGAACAACTGCGTGTAATCACAAAAAAAGTCTTGGAAAGCCGAAAAAATTTCTTTGAAAATATCTATCTCCGTGAAGAATTAGAAAAGAAAAGTGAATTTGATATGGTCATCGGAAAAAGTATGGAAATGGATAAAGTTTTAGATATTGTAAGGCGCGTCAGCTCATCTGAAAGTACTGTTCTTATCACCGGGGAAAGCGGGACAGGGAAAGAACTCATTGCCAGAGAAATTCACAATCACAGTCCCAGAAAGAATGCACCTTTTGTCGTTGTAGATTGTGGAGCTCTTGTGGAAACTCTCTTTGAAAGTGAACTTTTTGGACATGTTAAAGGGTCCTTCACAGGAGCATACGAAACGAAACACGGGCGATTTGAAGTTGCTAATGGAGGAACGATTTTCTTGGATGAAATCAGTATTATGAGCCTTAATATCCAGGCAAACCTATTGAGAGTTATTCAAGAACGAGAAATTACACGGATTGGAAGCACAAAGCCCATAAAAGTGGATGTCCGTATACTGGCAGCCACAAATGAAAATTTGGCAGATTTGGTAAGAAAAGGAAAATTCAGGGAAGACCTTTTCTACCGATTAAGTGTTGTTCCAGTTCGTCTACCTTCCTTAAGGGAGAGAAAAGAAGATATCCTGCTTCTTGTTGAACATTTCTTGCAGAAATACGGCAGAAGAGCTAGGAAAAAGATTAACAGCCTCTCTTCTGCAATCAAAAAGGCTTTGATGGAATACGACTGGCCAGGGAATATTAGGGAATTAGAGAATACCATTGAGAGAGCCGTTGTGCTCTCTAAAGGCGATGAGATAGAACTCGAAGATCTTGTTTATCACGGGATTAGTTCCAGTTCCTCTTTATTTCATCTTGCTGGAGGTAAGTATAAAAACCTTGAAGACATAGAAAAGGAATATATAAAAACTGTTCTTAAGGCTCAGAACGGAAATAAAAGCAGAACAGCAAAAATTCTTAGCATCGACCGCAAGACATTAATGGCAAAAATCAAGAAATATAAAATCCAATGAAAAAAGCTAGAAGTTGTTACTTTAAATTTCACAGAAAATAAAAATAGGAAATGATATGTTAAATAAACATCTGTTCCAAAAAGAGAAAAAAAGATATTTTCCTTTTTTCCTGCCCTTACATTATTAGACCAATCCTATTAAAGCAATTTTATAACTCCTAAGTCCAAACTCAGAACTTCAAACGGAAAAATCTGAGCTTCTTGCTATGTCAAAATTGAACAGCACGTGGGGAAAAATGCCACTCTTTTTATCCACTCCATCTCATTGATGAGAGCTTTTTCACAATAACAGGATTATTTCTTTTTGATTCAATAAGTTAGAAAGACAGCATATTTTTTTTCTTTTAAGCAAAACAGGCATGTAATTTGCATAAAGAAATATGTCCTGGAGATTAAAATAATTTTTTTCAGGACTCAGATATTCAATAGTTAAGTTAATTTTTCTTGAAGTAAAAAGTTTAGGAAATTCAATAAATATTAAAGGAAGTAAAAAATGAGGATTACAAAACTTAAAAAGGATAATTTGTTTCCCTTTTTGGAGATTATTTCAGAGGAGGCGGATCTTTGGGTACCGGTAAAAAAAGAAGACAAGCATGTTTTTAAAGTAGTCGATGATTTTTCCGAGATCGAAATGAACAGCACAAGGACTATCCTTCCCCCTCGTAAAATATTTCTTCCCCCTAATTTTAATATGTTCAGCGTCTCAGAGAAAGGCTATAAAGAAGACTTCTCTCACGTTACAAAAAAAATCCTCTTCGGAGTCCATCCCTGCGATATCCACGGATTGATCATTCTGGATAATTTTAACAAACAAGCTTATCTTGATTCTTATTACCTTGAAGCCAGGAAAAACACTTTGATTCTGGGCCTTTCCTGCTGGCCGGATGAATACTGTTTTGCCAAATCCTCAAATACTCACGTCATCGAAGAGGGCTATGATCTTTTCTTTACTAACCTTGAAGATTTTTTTCTTGTTTGGATTGGCTCTAGCCAGGGAGATGATCTAATCCGCCTCAAGCCAGAGCTTTTTGATGAAGAGCTAAAGAACAAAGATATCCAAACCTATATTAACTGGCAGGCCGAGAGAAATAATGCTTATAAGTGGAATATAAACTTTGCTGCTCTGCCTGACCTCATGGAGCTTAAATACAAAGATCCCCTCTGGGAGAGATTGGGTGATGCATGCTTAGCCTGCGGTTCCTGCTCAAATGTATGCCCGACCTGCAACTGTTACAACATTATGGATAAACAGTGCTTGGGCGGAAAAGATGGAAAAATAATGCGCCATTGGGACGCCTGCACTCTTAAGGAATATTCAGAAGTTGCAGGAGGAGAAAACTTCAGGGAAAAAAGGGCAGACAGGCTAAAGCTATGGTATACACACAAGTTACAGGCTTATATTTCGAAATACGGTAAGCCAAGCTGTGTTGGATGCGGCCGCTGCATTGCCACTTGTCCCGTAGATATCAATGTTCGAACAGTAGGAAAGGCACTCATTGGAGAAGAAGTGGATGCCTTCTGGGCAAGAATTAACAAAGAGGTGACAAAATGAATGGAGAAAATAAACAATTAACCAAAACCAATCCTTTTATGCCTGAAACTGCAAGAATAGTCCGGACCTATCATCTAACAGAAGACGTTAAATTTTTTCAGGTCCGGATTGTAGAGATGGATAAGGCTCTCTCTTTTAAGTATCGTCCAGGGCAGTTTGCTATGATTTCTGTCCTGGGGGCTGGCGAGGCTCCTTTCTCAATATCATCCACGCCGTCGCGTCCGGGCTTGCTGGAATTTTGCATCCGAAAAGCTGGAACTGTAACAAACGCGCTTTTCCGGATGAAAGAAAATGATTTAGTCGGATTTAGAGGCCCCTATGGCAACGGCTTTCCATTAGAAAAAATGAAAGATAAAGATATCCTCATCACAGTGGGAGGCCTTGGCGTTGCTCCTCTGCGCTCTGTTTTGCTTTATTGTCTCGATAACCGGGACCAGTTTCGCAGAGTTTCACTGCTTCATGGAGCTAAAAGACCCGCTGAAATGATCTTTCGCGAAGAGTTTTTTGCCCTAAAGCAGAGGGAAGACCTCGAATGCCATTTAGCCGTTGATGAGGATGACACTGGAACCTGGACAGAAAACATTGGGGTTGTTACAACTCTCTTTCTTAAGCTCAAAGAAATTGATATAGCAAATACATTTGCACTGATCTGTGGCCCTCCTGTCATGTATAAATTTGTAATCAAAGAGCTTGTCAAACTTAACATTCCCAAAGACCAAATTTTGATGACATTGGAAAGAAGGATGAAATGTGGTGTTGGGAAATGTGGTCACTGCGCCATAGATTATGTTTATACTTGTCTAGATGGACCAGTCTTTACTTACTGGGATGTTATCCACATGAGGGAGCTCATTTAAGGAGGAAATAATGGAAAAAGATAAAAATGGCAAATTGAAAATAGGTATCTATGAACTTACAGGTTGTGCTGGCGATGCCCTCCTTATCCTTGATTGTGAAAAAGAACTAGTAAGTATATTCAAAGCCGCCAACATTCAATCCTTCCTTATGGCAAAAAGCGACAATATCGATGGAGAACTGGATGTAGCTCTTGTGGAAGGCTCTGTTACAACAGAGAAGGAAAAAGAAGAACTTTTAGACATAAGAAAAAGAGCAAAAGTTGTAGTTGGAATCGGCACCTGTGCCTGTTTTGGAGGAATCCAGGCTGTATTCCTTGATAAAAAAGAATGGGAAAAGAATTTCAAAAAAGTGTATGGCGACATAAAGATGAAACATGTCAAGCCTGTCCAATCCAAGCCCATAAATGCCTACATCGAAGTGGATTATTATCTTCCAGGCTGCCCTATAGGCAAAGAACAGTTTTTATCAACTTTTAACCGGATAATAAGGGGAAATCCTCCAGAGCTTTACGGTTTTCCTGTCTGTGTTGAATGCAAATGGAATGAGAACGACTGTCTTCTCAATAAAGACATTCCTTGCCTGGGTCCAGTAACTCGTGCAGGGTGTGGTTCAATCTGTATCAATCATAACCTCCCTTGTGTTGGTTGCTGGGGGCCGGTAGAGGATGCCAACCTTACTTCTGAATTTAAGCTATTGAGAGAAAAGGGATTTGACTATGATTTTATAAAGAAAAAAATGGCCACTTTTAGCGGTACAGGAATGGCCGATTTTTTGGGTAAACTTGAAGGAGAGAAGAAATGAAAAAAATATCAGTTGACCATCTTGCACGTGTGGAGGGAAGCGGAGGGATTTCTGTTACTATTGACGGTAAAGTTGTAACAGACGTGAAGTTTTCGATATTCGAAGGCCCTCGCCTTGTAGAGAGGCTGACTCTAGGCAAAACTCCTGAGGAAGATGTTAATATTGTGCCCCGTATCTGCGCAATCTGCTCTATCTCTCATAAATACGCTGCCATTCGTGCTATGGAAAATGCTCTTTCCGTTAAAGTTCCCTCCAAGGTTGTTCAATTTAGAGAACTCATGCATCTGGGTGAAATGATAGAAAGTCATTCTCTACACTTATATTACCTCGCTCTGCCTGATTATGTTGGATTTCCGAATGCCATTGCAATGGCTTCTGAATATGAGCTTGAAGTAAAAATTGCACTAGAGATGAAGGGATTCGGCAACCACATCATGAAAACAGCAAGCGGCCGTTACATTCATGGCGAAAATCCAGTTATTGGTGGATTCGGTAAATTTCCGTCAAAGGAAGAGCTGATTTGGATTAAAAACAGGGCAATTCAATTTATGCCTTTTGTTCTAAAAACAACGGAACTTTTCTGTAAACTTGATTATCCAGATACTCCTGAAGATGATACTATCTATGCCTGCTGTAATCCTGGTCAGAAAAAATACGGCTTTGCTGGAGATGAAATTATCCTTTCTACGGGAGAGATAATAGAAAAAGAAGATTATAAGAACCTTACCAACGAATTCTTGGTCTCTCATTCATATGCAAAACGAAGCCGCTACAAGGGAGAGCCTTATTCTGTAGGGTCTTTAGCCAGAATCAATAATCTCGGCGAAAGATTAAAAGGCAAAGCAGGTAAGATGTATAAAAAATACTTCAATCACCGCTGGGAGAAAAATCCTCTCTTTAACAACGCAGCTCAAGCAATAGAGATTCTTTATGCTTTCGAGAGAATTCCAAAAATCATTGATAAAATGCTCAAACTCCCTGATCCTCCTATTGTGAAATACACAAAAAAAGAAGGTAAGGGCACGGGAATCGTTGAGGCTCCACGCGGCCTTCTTATCCACTCTTATGAAGTGTCTGACGGATTTGTCTCGTTTACTGACATTATTACACCTACTGCTCAGAATGCAGAAGATATTGAAAGGTATTGCTGTATTGCCGCTCAGAAACTACTCAACAGCGGTGAAGAAGACAAAATCAGAGATAGAATGGAGCTGGTTGTTCGAGCATTTGACCCCTGTATCAGTTGTTCTGCCCACATGGCTGAAGTTAAAAAAGCACCTGAAGAGGATTGGAAAACGAAACTAGACAAAATAATGAAAGAAGGCTCTCCAATTTTTATAGGAGTTGGGAATAGAAATCGTTCTGACGATGGAGCAGGAATTGAACTTGCGCTTGAATTGAGAAAACATGGTATAAAAGATATCTTGCTCGAATCTGAAATTAATGAGAGAGAAGCTCCTTGGAAAAACCGGAATTACCGCCCTCTGGTTTTCCTAGATGCGGTAGACTTCAGAGAGAAACCTGGGAAAGTGACTCTTGTTCCTATTCACTACATTTTCTCCAATTCTGCATTGAGCCACAGGCTTTTACCATTCATTTCAGATGAGATGAATTATGAGCGGCTTAAGAATTCTTTTGTTCTTGGGGTCCAGCCCAAGTCGATCATAGAAGGCAAGAAAATTTCCAGGCCTGTCCGCCAAGCTTTGACCAGAGTGCTCGAACTGATTGTAAACTGATAAAAACTTGAGATAGTTCGATTTTTTAGTAAAAAAAATGGCTAGCTCTTAATAAAAAACAAAAATTTGAGCCATCTATTTACTCTATAAAATCGTCCAGTTTGGTGAAAAAAGTGATTATGAAGAAATAGTCACAGATTTCCTCCTTTTCCCCGGCTTGGAAATTTCACCGCTGGACGATTTTTTTATTGACGGAATTTCTTGAACATAGATAGGGAATAATTCCCCACATTTTTTTTATTTTTATTTTGAGAGTCATAATTACCTTTTTTATTCTCATAACTTCTTTAATATCAATAAAATATAATATCGTTATCCCCATCTCTCATATGGAATAATTGGCACAATAATTGCAATAACAATTATATGAGGAAGTTGAAAATGGCAGGAGCAGAAAAGAGAATTCTCATCATAGATCCTAATATTACAGAAAGAACAGTTATGGCTGCTTTTTTGAGAAGCGAAAATTTTCAAATTGAAACTGGAAAAGGGCTTGCAGACGCTGTGAAGAAAATTCGTGGAGGTTGTTTTAGCTGCTTAATCATGGATGTGGACCTTCCGGAAATGAAAGGATACGAAGCTGTTTCCATCCTAAAAAGCATAGATCCTAAAATAAAAATTATCATGACTACGAAAAAAAATAATAAAAGTCTGGAAGCAAAAGTCAGAGAACAGGACATATTCTTCTATTTCATAAAATCATTTGGAAAAGAGGAATTAAAATTGGCCATCAATAACGCCAATAAATAAAGGAGGAAGAAAATGGAAAAAAATAAGGCGAAAATTTTAGTCATCGATGATGATCCGGATTTCAGAGATGCTGTGACTCCTATTCTGGAATCAGCGTTGTACAAAGTTGTGATCGCTTCTAATGCTGAAGAAGGGAAGGAAAAAATCTTCTCAGAAAAACCAGATCTAATTCTTCTTGACATCATGATGGACAGTCTCTTTGACGGCTTCTCTCTGTGCCACGCGATTAAAACCTATAAGGAATACAAAGAGTTCAAGGATACTCCGATTATCTTTATCTCAGCCGTCAAAGAGAAGACAGGCTCAAGATTCATGTTCAAAGGCGAAGAGCAAGGATTGGTTGGCCCAGACGACTACATCGATAAACCTGCTAAGCCAAAAGATTTAATTGCTCGTATTGAAAAGTTACTGAGGAAATAATAGGGGAGGCAGAAACAATAAATATTCCAGGCATTTCTCCTCTTTCGGAAATAGCCAAACATTTCTCCAAGAAAAATTCTCGGCTGAAGCTGGTGTAATTTTAAAGAGGAATATTTTCGGAATGCCTAATAAATTGATAAGTAATCTCGTTTTATAAAAGGGATAAAATGCTTGAAAAAAAACCTGTCATCCTCGTGATTGATGATGAAGAGGCTATGAGAGACTCTTGCTGTCAGATTCTGTTGAAAGAAGGTCTCCTGACTGAAACAGCAGAGGATGGTTCCATCGGCCTCGAAAAAGTTAAAGAAACAAAGCCAGATTTGGTACTGGTCGATCTGAAGATGCCTGGAGTCAACGGAATGGAAGTTTTAGAAAAAACAAAGGAAATCGATCCCAACATTATTACTGTTGTTATCACTGGATATGCCACGGTCGAGTCAGCTGTAGAAGCCATGAAAAAGGGGGCTTATGATTTCCTTCCCAAGCCTTTTACTCCGGATCAATTACGTATCATTATCAGACGAGGGCTGGAGAGGAGAAAGCTCACCCTGGAAACAGAATCCCTCCGAAAAGAGAAGAAACTTATTGAGGATAGCTTTATAACCATGGTTTCTCATCAACTGCGAAGCCCTCTTGTTGCTATCATGCAGTATTTTGAAGTGATTATAGGCGGAATGGTGGGCGAGGTTCCTGGAAAGCAAAAAGAGATGATCTTAAAAGCCAGGAACAGGTTAGAAAGTCTTATGAACTTGATCAATGACTGGCTGGATGTTGCTAGGTTGGACAGCGGACAAATCATCGACAAACTTAAGCCTTTATCGTTGAAAAAAATCATAAAAAAGTTAATAGATGATATGGAGCCTTTGACCAAAGATGGTTACATTTCTTTAGAACTTGGGTCTTGTTCAAAAAATGACCTTGTACAAGGTGACGAGGAGACATTGGAACAAGTTTTTTCCAACCTTATCACCAATGCGATCAGATACAACAAGCCAAAAGGGAGAGTTTTAATAACCATCAAAGAAAACAAAGATTTTATTGCCGTAGAAGTTCAAGATACAGGAATAGGAATTGCGAAGGATCATCTTCCTTTTATTTTCGACCAGTTCTACCGGGTAAAAAGAGGCGAAGACCAAAAGATTAAAGGCACGGGATTGGGACTTTCCATCGCAAAAAAAATTGTCGAGGCCCATGGAGGCTCCATTCAGGTGTCCAGTGAGATAGGGAAAGGGAGCATATTCACAGTTTTTTTATTTAAGGGAGAAAAAGACGACAGCAAGGCTTAGCAAAATATCATGAGTATACCCACACACGAAAGAACAAATATGCAGGAGGGTAAGATAAGAAACAGGGCTCAAATTGTTTAGAAATTAAAAAAGGAGGCATAAACTGACTGCACTATTAATCATCGCATTTATCAGTATTTGCCTCATGCTTGAGCTCGCGACTAAAAGGAAATCCGGCTGAGACGAAAAGCTGATTCAGAGTGACGGGCTCAGCGTCTGAGCTTGTAAAAGGACACATATTTACTGTTTTGCTGCCTAAGGCAGAAAGATATACCCTCACATTTTAAATTTTCGGTTGAAAAATATCTTTGAAATTGAACAAATGTAAAAAGCGTTTTTTGAAAATAGTTTTGGATTTTCTGATTGCTGACTATTCGAGCTGGAAAGTATTGGAGACATTTATTTTTAAGCGGCGAAAAATCAAGGGGTAGAAAAAAATGAGTTTAATTAGTATTTTAATAGTCTGCTCCCTTTCTTTTATTGTAAGTATTCTAAGTATATCAGTGGGTGGGACCTCGTTAATAACCGTGCCTGTTCTAATATCACTGGGGATGACTTCAAAAAATGCTGTGGCAACAAATATGTTCGCATTGATCTTTTTAAGTATGAGTGGAGCTGTTGGTTTTAGAAAAGAAATAAAATTATCCCATTATAAAATATTACACACGTTAAGATTTGACTTTAGAGAATACCATATTTAGAATTAAACAATGGAAAAAGATAAGGTTTCATTAAAAATTCCCCGTCCCCTTTATGACAAGATCAAGACAGTCATCGAGGGAAGCGGGTTTAGCAGTGTGAACGAATTTGTCGTCTATGTACTAAGGGACCTCCTATCGGCAAAAAATCTGGACAAGAAAGAATTATCTGCTGAGGAAGTAGAAATCATCCGCCAAAGGCTTAAAAACCTAGGGTATTTCTAAGCTTCTTCCCTCTCAATAAAATCTGCTTTTAATTTACAATTTTCTCCCAATTACCAGAAGGTTCTGTATTGATTTTTTGAGCTAGTTTCAAAGCTATATGATTACGAACCACTGATGATAGCCTACTAATACGGCGTTTAGTATTGCATGAGACGTAAACTAAAGAGTAGGTTCTAATTATTTAAAAATTTTAATTAAATTGTTGACATGTACTCTAATTGTATTACAATAAGAGTAACATTAGGTTATAAACGGAGGCAATTTCCTTGTTTAAGACTTTTCTGGATGGGAAAAAGGGAACTCTATTGTTTGGAAATTGTTAGGTATTGAAAGAATTCAGGAGGACTTATGGATTTATTTGAGTTTTCTGTCTTAATCATCATTTTAGCATTTATTTGTGAGTATATCGACTCTTCACTGGGCATGGGCTATGGGACAACCCTAACTCCTCTTCTCCTCATCATGGGATACACCCCTCTCCAAATAGTTCCTGCTATATTGTTGTCTGAGTTAGTCACAGGTTTGAGCGCAGCTTTCTTTCATCATAAGTTCAAAAACGCTAACTTTAAAATTGGTACAACTGATTTTAAAATTGCTTCTGTTATGGCGGGATGCAGCGTTTTTGGCACTTTGGTAGCAGTCCTTATAGCACTAAATTTGCCGGTATTTTATGTAAAGCTTTATATCGGTCTTCTGGTCTTCAGTATGGGTGTGGTTATTCTTGTTAGCCTGAATCGAAAATATAAATTTTCATGGAAAAAAATCACTTCTCTCGGAATTTTGGCTGCGTTTAATAAAGGAATAAGTGGAGGGGGGTACGGGCCACTCGTGACTAGCGGCCAAATTCTTTCTGGAATTAAATTAAAAAATGCAATTGGCATCACATCACTTGCTGAAGGTTTGACTTGCTTGGTAGGAGTTATCGCATATTTAATTTTCACTAATCATACGATTGAATGGAATCTTGCTCCATCTTTAGTTCTTGGAGCTATATTATCTGTTCCCTTTGCGGCGTATACTGTTAAAAAATTTAGAAGTAAACATCTTAAGTTGATTATAGGAATATGTACGTTAATACTTGGCTTGGTTACATTGGGAAAATTATTTTTCTAAATCTGTTTAGTTTGTTAAGTATTAAATAAATTTTAAAAACCCTTATGCTAACATGATTTGCTCTGCACCAGTAGATGTGTTTGTAGGGGAATTATACTACATTTTTATGGAGTTGAGAAAGAAGAAGGACCGTACAAGGCATATATAAAACTAGACAAATATAAAAAGTGGATTTTTTTATAGCATTGGATTTTCTGATTGCTGAATATCCGAGTTGGAAGGTTTTGGATATCCTCATTTTTAATCGAAAACAGAAAAACCCATCGAAATACAATACAAAAAGTTCGGGAGTAAGATAATCAAAGAATGTCCTATTATAATCTCTCAATTATAATAATTATCTCTATTTGCTGTTTTGAATCAAACAATATATATAGAAAAAAGGAAAAGTTGTTAAACATAAGAATTAAGGAAGGAGATAAGAATGGTCTTAGAGACACGTACTAGAGCTTGGGTTAAGTCTGTTGTATGGAGAATATTAGGTATTGCTATCTTGTTAGTTATATCCTGGTTTGCTACTCATAGTTTAAAAGAAATGACTATGATTACTCTATTTTTTCATGGCATTCGAATAATTCTTTATTATTTCCATGAAAGAATCTGGGAGAAAATAAGTTGGGGAAGAATCAAGCATCCTTTAAGCAGTTTGCCTGTAAACAAAGAAGTAACGCCAGAGGATCTTAAAATTATCCAAAACCAATTAAAAGAATTAGGCTATATAGATTAAAGACAGATAAGAGAGTTAGCCTTTTATTGGATAAAAAGCTAAGATGAAGTGAATTTCTTGATGATATGTCTTTATTCATGAAGTTTTTGTGCCTTTGACATCCAGTTTTTCCTCTGTTATAAGTTTTTTATTAAAGAAATCGGAGAGAATTGATGGAAAAGACAAAAGAGATATTGCAAGACATTCTATCTTCACTGGAGATTGATCACAAAGTATCAGATATTCGTACGTGTGTGTTTTGGACTGCAGTTACCTCTCTTCACTGTGGCCTTTCCTCCACGATGGCAGCTTCTATCGTTCCTTCCGAAGGACACCAGGTGGAGAGCGCAGGGCATCTTCTTCCTTCAGGAGCAAAAGCACTGGCCAAATTATCCCTGTCTTCCCAAATCCTGGAAGCTTCGATAGGTATCGCTGCCATAAATTCTTTGATGCCTGTTGATGAATCTATGTGTGTTGAATTAAATGCTGAAGCTGAAATCCGTGCCAATGGAGCTGGAAAGAGAATAGCGATTATCGGGCATTTTCCGTTTGCCAAGAGGCTGCGTGTTGAGGCTAAAGAATTGTGGACCTTTGAGCTCCCAGGACGCGGCCGTCCCGGGGACTTTGTTAACGATGAAATAGAGGACCTGCTTCCGAAGGCAGAAGTGGTGGCTGTTACCAGCACTACACTGATCAACCACACATTGGGCGGTGTCTTAGATCTTATCGCACCTGATGCCTATAAGATGATGCTCGGTCCGAGTACTCCTTTATCGCCGGTTCTTTTTGATTACGGATTTGATGCTGTATCTGGTGCTATCGTTGTTGATCGTGATCAAATGCTGACTTACATAAGTCAGGGTGCGAATTTCCGGCAGATACGCGGCGTGAGAAAAGTAATTATGCGGCGATAGAACTAATTTAATTATTAACTGGAGATTAAAATGGCTTTATATCAATTTGAGGGACAAAAACCTAAAGTAGATGAGGGAACTTTTATAGCAGAGTCAGCCCTGGTCATTGGTGATGTGCAGATCGGCAAAGATGTTTACATTGGTCATGGAGTGATTCTCCGGGGTGATTACGGAACCGTTGTTGTTGGGGAGGGAACCGCTATTGAAGAAGGAGTAATAGTGCACGCACGGCCTAATGACAGAACTATATTTGGTAACCATGTGACGGTTGGACACGGTGCCATGATTCATAATGCCCGGATAAAAGATTATGCTGTGATTGGTATGCGAGCCACAATAAGTGATTATAGTGTAGTTGGAGAGTGGACAATTATCGGAGAGATGGGATTGGTAAAAAATAATCAAAATGTGCCCGACGGTGTTGTGGCTGTGGGAATACCGGTTAAAGTTATGGGCAAGGTGGATAAAGAGCAAAAGGAGTTCTGGAGCTACGGCAAAAAGCTTTACGTAGAGATGGCTCATAGATATATTGCTTCTGGTGCATTTACACGGATCGATTAGTCCGAAACAAAGAACTTGCTCATGATTGTCTTCTCTTTAATGTTGATATATACTGCTAAAAAATACAGAAAGGAACCATAATAGGAAAGACAATGCCCCGGATGACAGAGAAAGAAGCCAAGGCTGGTTTAAAGGAAAAGCTTCCCGCGATAGAGACTTTTCCCAATCAGTTTCCAGATTATGAGATAAAAATAGAATTTCCTGAATTCACTTCAATCTGCCCAAAAACCAATCTGCCTGATTTTGGAACAATAATAATTCGATATGTGCCAAAAGCACAGTGTCTGGAGCTTAAATCGTTAAAGATGTACCTGCTTGCCTACAGAAACATGGGGATATTTTATGAAAATGCTGTTAACCGCATTATGGAGGATATTGTAAAAGCCTGTCGTCCGGTGCGGGCTGTTGTCACAGGAGAGTTCAATCCGAGAGGTGGGCTTAAGTCAATCGTAGAAGCTTTTTATCCCCGGTCCAGAAAAATCAAAAAATAAAACCAGATCTTAATTTAAAATACCTTTCATTTGCCTTCTGCCAGAAATCTTATTCTTTTAACCTTTTCTTGGTACGATTTATTAACTATAATTCTCTGTTCAAATGGAAGAACATAAAAAGTTTGGCGCCACAGACTTATTCGTGCTTTTGGCAATATTGTTCTGGGCCATCAATTTTACATTTATCAAGTTAGCACTCCGCGAATTCTCCCCACAGCAGTTCAACGGGATTCGCTTATTTTTAGCATCTTTTATTCTGATTTTTGTGCTCTTCATTCGCAAAGAAGGTTTTTCTGTCCCGAAATCTGACTTATGGAAAATTATTGTTCTCGGAATTATCGGACACACGGCTTACCAGTTGCTTTTTATCCATGGATTAAATTGGACAACTGTCTCCAATACATCAATCATCATGGCCATGACGCCATTATTCATTGCACTCTTTAGCACTCTCTTGAAGCATGAGAGGATACATTGGGCAGGATGGCTGGGAATTTTTATTTCTTTTATTGGTTTCTATTTTGTTATAACCAAACAAGGTGAGAGTTTCCATTTTTCATGGGAGGCCTCAAAGGGAGATTTGATGATCTTTACAGGGAACATTCTCTGGGCAGTTTACACTGTTTTTTCAAAGCCTTTCCTGGAAAAAATATCTCCTATTAAATGGACTTCTCTGACTCTGGGTATCGGGGCGTTGTTTTATCTCCCTTTTGCTGCTGCAGATATTTTGCGACTTCGCTTTAATGAAGTGTCTTCCCTAAGCTGGGCAGCCCTTGTATATTCGGCTCTTTTTGCTATAGCCATTTGTTATGTTATCTGGTATACGTCTGTTAAGCGTATTGGCAACAGCAGAACAGCTATTTACGGCAACATTAACCCTGTTTTTTCAGTTTTCTTTGCATTCATTATTCTTTCAGAACAAATTACTTTCTCACAAATATGTGGAGCCCTTATTATTTTTGGAGGAGTGTATTTAACCCGCTCAGGATATTTGTGGTTTAAGAAGAAAGAACAGCCTACGAATGCCAAATAATTTTATCTACTATCTATTTTCTTTAATTTAGTGAAAAGTTTAATGTCACTTGAGTAATGTTTTTTATTTGACATAGCCCAGAGATTTTAAATCTTCCAGCTTTTTTTTGAGGTTTACCTTTTTAGCTTGTTGATAGGGAGATAATTCTATCCTGAATAGACGTAAACACGCTTTGAGTTTTCTTGTGATATTGGGATATTTGTTTATTAAATTATTTTTTTCTTGGATATCTTGATCAAGATTATAAAGCTCTAAACTCTTTTTATATTCCGGGTATAGATATTTCATTAATTCACCCAGGGTCTCAAAGGTATCATCATTTCTTTCACCAGTATTTTCGATTAGCTTCCAGTTTTCTTTTAAAATTCCTTTTTTTGAAGCCCCAAACAAGAGGCCCTCAAAAAATATTTCTTCGTTGAAGTCTCTGTTGTTAAGAATTGGTGGGATTAGGTCGTTCCCTCTCAGTTCAAAGTCATTTTTGATTCCTGCCATGCTGAGGATTGTCGGAAAAAGATCAAGCAGCTGTACATGGGGCTTTATATGTTTAGCAGGCAAGTGGGAGGAATATCTGATGATTAACGGGATATGAAGGAGTTCATTATAGAGCGTGTGGCCATGAGCAAAACCACCATGTTCCCAGAATTCCTCTCCATGGTCAGAAGTTAAAATGATAATTGTATTATCAAGTATTCCCAGTTTTTCAAGATTATCGATTATTTTTTTAAAATTATAATCAAAATATTTTATAGCTCCATCATACAAACTGACCAGTTGATTTTTATCACCTTGTGATAAGCCAATTTCATTCAATATTCTGATATCGAGCGTTTTAAATTCCCCCGGATTTAAAGGGGTGTTATTTTTAATTCCAAAGATTTCGCTGAATTCCCGAGGAGCATTATAGGGGGAGTGGGTATCCATGTAGTGGAGATAGGCAAAGAATGGCTTTTTTTTGTGTTTTTTGACCCAGGAGTTAAAATGAGCAGTGACTATTTCTGCTTTCTCTAAAACCATTTCCTCGTAATATTTAAAGCCTTGCTTGAAATTATGTTTTTCTGTGATACAGGGGTTTGTCTGGATAGCGTATGTGGCATAATTCTTGTTTCTGAAAACTTCTGGTAGGGACAAGTTTTTATCGGACAAATCATCTGTCCAGTAAAAAGCCTGATGTTCAGTTGGGTACAAAGAGGTAAAAAGAGTTCCCATTGAAGGTTTAGTCCAGGGGGAGTTACTCCACGCATTTTCGAAGATAAGTGCGTCAGCAGTAAATTTGTCAATTTGGAGAGATGTCGCCCGGTTGTATCCATAACAGCCGAGATGATCTGGTCTTAATGCATCGGCTATTATCAGAAGTACGTTTGGCCCAGAAGGAGGGTTAAACAATTTCTGGCT
>JADHWO010000137.1 GCA_016783445.1 Candidatus Aminicenantota bacterium | reverse complement strand
TTAAAAGGAAGACATTAAATATTTTGGATTTCCCAGGCTGAAGCTGGTGCCGGAGGAGAAATTCGAACCAATACTCTCCAAAAGAGAACTGGATTTTGAGTCCCGGGTTAGACTTTAATACAAATTCCTCTTGACAAATAATAAACATTTGGTTATTGTGCCAAATATGAAAATGAATAACAGGGAAAGAGCTCGTTGCGAAACGAGAGCAGCCATTTTAAAGGCCCTTGCTCACCCAACTCGACTATTTATGATAGAAGTGCTTGCAAAGAAATCTTATTGTGTCTTCGAGCTTACAGAAATGGTCGGACTGGATGTCTCTACAGTATCAAAACACCTGTCGATCCTGAGGAATGCCGGATTAGTCAATGTCGAAAAAAAAGGAAAACATGTATTTTACAGCCTACGCATGCGTTGTGCTTTAAATTTCCTTGATTGTGTGGAGGCTGTACTTAGAGAGCAAGCACAAGACCGGATGGACGCAATATAATAATTTTTTTATACTTCATTTGGTCAATTGGCAAAAAATGCAAGATTGAACTTTAAGAAATATAAACTATGAGTCAGACAGACTGGAAAAGCGAATGGAAGCCTCTCTTGATAATTTCTCTTGTATTTCTGGGCACTTTTTATCTTCCTTTGGGTATCCCCCGGTTCGACAACGCCCTTATGGAATCACTGCACCTTGCGAAATGGTATGCTCAAGAACACGTTCTGACATGTCTCATTCCTGCTTTTTTTATAGCTGGAGCCATTGCGGTATTTGTGAGCCAGGCATCAGTGATGAAATACTTCGGGGCAAAAGCAAAAAAAGTTCTTGCCTACGGTGTCGCATCTGTATCAGGCTCTATTCTCGCCGTTTGTTCCTGTACGGTCCTTCCCCTTTTCGCAGGAATATACAGGATGGGAGCAGGATTAGGTCCTGCCACAGCCTTCCTGTATTCCGGGCCAGCAATCAATATTCTGGCAATAATTTTAACGGCCAGAGTTCTAGGACTTGAACTTGGAATCGCCCGTGCTTTGGGAGCCATTATTTTTAGTATCGTTGTAGGGCTTATCATGCATTTTATTTTCCACAGAGAGGAAGTGGAAAAAGCCAATGCCCAAATGGCCATGCCTGAGCCCGAGGTTACTAGACCTCTTTGGCAGAATGCTCTTTATTTTGCATCGATGATCGGGATTCTGATCTTTACGAATTGGGGAAAACCAGAAGACCCTTCAGGATTCTGGAATCTCATATACTCTTCAAAATGGTTCATCACCGGTAGCTTCGCTCTTGCATTGGCTCTTATTCTTGTAGCTTGGTTCGGACTCAAATGGTGGAAGGTGGCCATGGCTTTCGTTCCCTCTATTATGCTTGGGCTGGCATTTCCCCTCGAACCAGTCATTGCCTTTGCTGCAGGTGTCATCGGGCTTTCAATTTTAACCAGTACGGACAAAGGCGAGCTTGGAGACTGGTTCAGTTCCACATGGGGATTTGCCAAGCAAATATTGCCGCTTCTCTTTTTTGGAGTGCTCATAGCTGGCATTTTGCTCGGACGTCCAGGACACGAAGGGCTGATTCCATCTGAGTGGGTGAGCTCTGCAGTGGGAGGAAACTCCATTTTGTCGAATTTATTCGCTTCGGTGGCTGGTGCTTTCATGTATTTTGCTACTCTTACAGAGGTCCCCATACTCCAAGGACTTATCGGAAATGGCATGGGACAAGGGCCTGCATTGGCGCTGCTCCTTGCCGGTCCCGCTTTGAGCCTTCCCAACATGCTGGTTATTCGCAGCGTTATGGGAACGAAAAAAACAATTGTGTTTGTCTCCCTTGTCATTTTGCTTTCAACAATAACCGGTTTGATATACGGAGCATTCTTTTGATTCAAGGAGGATGATGAAAATGGTGAAAATCCAAATCTTAGGAACAGGTTGTCCAAAATGCAAAAAGCTAACGGAAAATGCTGAAAAAGCTACACACGAATTGGACGGTGATTACGAAATAATCAAAGTGACGGATATCAATGAAATCATGAAGTTCGGCGTTATGTTGACTCCTGCTCTTGTGGTTGAAAATGAGGTTAAGAGTGTAGGAAAGGCCTTGAGTACTGAAGAAATAAAGAAATTCATCTCTTGAAATTTCCATTAAAAATATTCAAAGGAGGAAATGATGGAAGACAACAAGAAAAATGTATGTAGTGCTGCTCCAACCTTGATCTTCGCATGTTCAGGAGCCGCGGATGTGGGCGCTATTGCGGACAGAGCGGCCAGAAAGCTCACAGCGGATGGGGCGGGTAAGATGTACTGTCTTGCCGGGATAGGAGGACGTGTCGCAGGAATTTTAAAGACCACAGAGGAAGCCGAAAAAATACTGGCTATCGATGGCTGCCCGCTTGACTGCGTAAAACTCAGTCTGGAAGAGGCCGGATTTGCAGAGTTCGAACACATTAAAGTCACAGACCTGGGTTTAGAAAAGGGTAAATCTCCTGCCACAGACGAAAATATTGCCACTATCGTCCAAGCCGCACTTTTTAAACTTAGCGATTGAAGTCTTTCATCCTATTAATCGGAGGAGAGATATGAAGAAACTTACTATCACTCTACTAATACTTGTTTCCTGTAGTCTATTCTGCTCCCAAAATAGCGGAGAACAGGCCAATGAGCCAAAAACCGAACAAAAGGCTAAAAATGGGGAAAATCTTATTATCAACGATGAGCAGTTGGACTTCTCAAAGCACAAGGTGACTTTTATTGAGCTCGGAGCAGACAGGTGCATACCATGCAAAGCCATGCAACCGATCATGCGTGAAATTGCTCAAGAATATAAAGGAACGATTCAGGTGGTTTTTTACGATGTTTGGAAAACTCCTAAATACGCGAAAGACTATGGCATACAAATGATTCCGACTCAAGTCTTCATCGATAAAAACGGTGATGAGATTTTTCGGCATATCGGTTTCTATGCGAAAGATGAAATCATCAAGATGTTAAAGGAAAAAGGCATTCTGTAGATGAAATGTTAAAACTATTTACAGCTCTTTCTCATGCCATCGAGGGTGCTCCTTTAATCGCAGTAGCCGCATCATTTATTTGGGGAATCCTTAGCATTATATTGAGTCCCTGTCATCTCACCAGCATTCCCTTAATAATCGGTTATCTCAGCAATCAAAGAGAATTATCCACAAAAAAAGCCTTTCACCTGTCCACGATCTTTTCTATTGGAATTCTTATATCCATCGCGGTCATTGGAGGAATTACAGCAGCAGCTGGACGGCTCCTGGGAGATGTAGGAAATATCGGCAATTATGTCGTCGCAATGATTTTTCTAATATTTGGATTAAACTTACTTGGGATTCTTCCTCTAAACTTTCCCGGTCTAAGCACATTAAAGTCTCAGCGGAAAGGTTATATCTCTGTTTTTTCCTTAGGGCTGGTATTCGGATTAGCGCTAGGACCCTGCACATTTGCATTCATGGCCCCCCTGCTTGGCATAGTATTTAACCTGACAGCCAAAAATCTTCTCAATGGCTTGGTTTTATTATTAGCCTTTGCAATAGGTCACTGTACCGTGATTATTGCTGCGGGGACGAGTACGAGATTGGTTCAGCAAATCACTAAATGGGATGAACAATCCAAAGGGACCACTGTCATCAGGAAAGCATGTGGCATCCTGGTCCTGCTTGGCGGGGTTTATCTTGTGTATTCCACGTTTTAATTGAGGAAATACTTATGATATTCACAACGAATCACAGGGAGGGAACGGAATGGAAGACAAAGCCTGTATAACCAAACAACCCAAAGGGCTGAGTGTATTTGAACGGTATTTAAGCGTCTGGGTGATTCTGTGTATAGTAATGGGGATCCTGCTTGGAAAACTCGCACCCAAAGCGGCTACTTTTCTGGATGGACTAGCCATATATGTCAATGAAGCGCCTGTGGTTTCCATCCCGATCGCAGTCTGCCTCTTTTTCATGATGTATCCCATCATGGTGAAGATCGATTTTACCGAAGTGCTTCATGCCGGCAAGAATTTCAAACCGGTCAGCCTGACCCTGTTCGTTAATTGGGTAATAAAGCCTTTTACCATGTACGCCATTGCCTTAGTGTTTCTCGGTGTCCTGTTTAAAACCTTTATAGGCGCTGAGGCCCTTGACTATATAAAGATGCCTTTAGGACTCGATCTTCCTGTGGGCGCAGAACACGGAGCAGGAACAGTGGTTCTTGTCGAGGGAGTCAAGATGCTGGCTGTTCCTTTATGGCGAAGTTATCTGGCGGGATGTATCCTGCTCGGAATCGCTCCCTGTACGGCCATGGTTCTGGTCTGGGGTTATCTGGCAAAAGGAAACGACGGGCACACATTGGTCATGGTCGCTATCAACTCCTTGGCTATGCTCTTTCTTTATGGACCTCTCGGCGGATTCCTGTTGGGCATAGGCCGTCTCCCCGTCCCATGGAAAGCTCTTCTGCTCTCTATCGGGATTTACGTTGCCCTGCCGCTGGTTGCAGGATTTATTTCACGAAAATTGATAGTGGTTAAAAAAGGCTTAGAGTGGTTCAACACGAAGTTCCTGCATATCCTTACTCCAGTAACAATTACCGCTCTCTTGGTCACCCTTGTTCTCTTGTTTTCTTTTAAGGGAGAAGTGATACTTTCAAATCCTTTGACTATATTGTGGATTGCCATCCCACTTTTTATCCAAACGAACCTTATATTCTGGATCACATATGGATTAGCGAGAGTATTAAAGCTTTCTTATCAGGATGCTGCACCCTCTGCTATGATCGGTGCCTCCAATCACTTTGAGGTGGCTATCGCCACATCCGTTATGCTTTTTGGTCTCTCGTCAGGAGCAGCCCTAGCAACGGTTGTAGGGGTTCTAATCGAAGTCCCGGTAATGCTTATGCTTGTTAGGATCTGTCTGCGGACACAAGGCTGGTTCAATCCAAACCGCTAGAATTCTATTAAAAGGATAGTATGTATTTTTTATGACGTAGGGAGAGGTCTGCTCTCTTCTCATTGACATCGTATTTCTCCAATGCTATAAGTCAGGGAGTCACCGGTAGGGAACAATATGAGTCCAACAAGGAGGAAGGGATGAAAAAATCACATATCAATATCATTCGTTGGATTGCTCGAATATTGGGTACTCTATTAGTGTTGTTCGTTCTGTTAAGCGCTGTTGGAGGGATTATTGACCCCCCTCCTCAAGCTACGGGTAATTTAACTAAACAGGATATTCCTCTTATGATAGGAATGATTTCTATGGTTGTGGGCATTATCGTTGCTTGGTTTCGAGAACCTATTGGGGGGTTACTCATTATAGAGGGATTCATTTTCTTCGTGGTTGTAGAGTTGATAACTTCTCAAAATTTTGAAGCTTGGTTTCTTGTAATCTTTCCGATAGTCGGTTTTCTTCATTTATTCTCCTGGTGGCAATCTAGAAAATTAAGCTCTAAAGAAAGCTAAAGCCTCAGGTAGGGCGCAACATTCTCTGAAGTGTTTCCTTATAGAGTTGTATATTGAGAAACTTCTCCAATTTTCATTGACGCAGAATCTTCCCTGTGCTATTATCATCTCTGTTGAAATTGAAAAGACCTGTTCATTAGTAAGAACAAGCCGAAATCATAAGGGATCAGGGAAAACTTCAACAAGAAAAGACTAAATCCCTCCCTTACGAAAATTCATACATAAAAAGGAAACCAGAATGAATATTTACGTAGGCAATTTATTACGGGAGGCCACTGAAGACGATTTGCGACAAGCTTTCGAAGCGTTCGGGCAGGTCACAACTGTTAAAATCATCTCAGATAAGTACACCGGCGATTCGAGGGGATTCGGATTTGTGGAGATGCCCAACCATCAAGAAGCTAAGTCCGCAATCTCCGGGCTTGATGGGAAAGACTTGAAGGGGCGCACTCTTAAGGTCAACGAGGCTCGCCCTCGTGATGACCGCCAAGGTGGATTTGGAGGTAAGAGACGTTTCTGATAAGCGGTACTCGGATTTTCAAGACTATAATCACATTTTGCATAAAAACATATTTAGGGGTTATCAGGCGTGCCCATTTGTACCTACAAATTCGTAAATACATCTATTATTCCGGTCAAAAGAAGGGAAAATTCTGCCTGAAAGATGCCTGATTTATCTTCGTGATTGTATGCTAATGTCAGGGAGTTCGATTACCAGCCTCCCTTG
>JADHWO010000033.1 GCA_016783445.1 Candidatus Aminicenantota bacterium | reverse complement strand
ACCAGGGCCAACCAGAATGGATAATCCGTCTTGTACTCCCTCTCAGCAGGCGCAGTATTCTTGGAGTGGCAATGAGGACAGGTCTTCTCTGATGAACCTCGCATGAATGACCAATAATAACACAAAACCTAGCGTGCAGATCAGCCGGCCGGCTGTCTCCCGGCATTTCTCAAAGAATAAGTGGCCGCGCTCGAACCTGTGCTATCCCTGCACCATGGCTTCCGGAGTTCTCCTCAGCCGAAAACCCATGGATCTCTTCTTTACGAGACTTTATTTATTTGTCATAATAATACCTGTTTTTAGCCCTTTTGAAAAGGCATCTGATTCAATTAGAGGAGAGTCGTATGGCGTACATGGGCAAATGGCTTCATCTTGATTTATCAAGCGGACGAGTGGAGACTGGAGAGCCAGATCCTTTATTACTCGAGAAATATATCGGTGGAAAGGGGCTTGGATTTGCCCTGCTTGAACGGCTGGCTCCAAGCCCGGATCCTTACGGACCCGAAAATCCTCTGATTTTCATCAACGGTCCTTTCACCGGGACTCGAGTCCAGACGAGTGCCCGCACGTGTCTCGTGACTCGCTCCCCGCTGACCGGCTCTATCCATGATTCCCACTGCGGCGGTTATTTCGGCCCCCGCTTTAAAGCTGCGGGATACGATTATATGATTATCACCGGGAAAGCGGAAAAACCCGTATATATTCATCTCACTCCTGAGAGAATAGCCGTCGAAGATGCGTCTGACTTATGGGGCCAAGGGATATTCCGTACGGATGATGAGCTGCGCAGACGGTATCCCGGGAAAAATCCAAGGGTGGCCTGTATCGGTCCGGCCGGTGAAAAACTTAGCCGGATCGCCTGTATCGGATCTGATAAATACCGCCAGTTCGGAAGAGGCGGAACGGGTGCTGTTATGGGGTCGAAAAACTTAAAGGCCATCATTGTCGACGGCAATCTTCCTATTCGGTACCACGATGAAGACATATTCAACACTCTTAACAAGCAGCTCACCCAGGACATCCTGGATCATGACGGCGTCAAATTCCGCAGACAGAAGGGAACGATGAAGTGGATCCGCCAGGCTCAAGAATACGAGTTTCTCCCGACCAGAAATTTCAAAAAGGTCCAGTTCGAACACTTTGAGAGTATCAGCTCCGAAGCCAGCCGGAAGGAGCTGAACTGGAAAGACGTGGGGTGCTTTAACTGTGTCATTCAGTGCTCGAAAATCGCCAAGTGGGACGGGCATGAGATCGAAGGCCCCGAGTATGAGACAGCGGCTTTCTTAGGATCAGGGTGTGAAATTAAAAACATCAAAGATGTCACCTTGGCCAATGAGATCTGCGATGATTTAGGAATGGATACTATCAGTGCCGGTGTGACCTGTTCTTTCGCCATGGAATGTTATGAGAAAGGACTGATCCAGGATTGGGGTGGACTGAAACTGGAATGGGGAAGTGCCGAAGCGCAGCGGGAATTCCTCAGACAAATGACCTTCCGGGAGGGAGTGGGAAAAATATTTGCCGACGGGACAAGAGTGGCTGCAGGAAAAATCGGAAGAGGAAGCGAAGATTTTGCCATAAACACCTTCGGCATGGAGCTTTCCGGTGTGAATCCTAAGGGCTGCCTGACCATGGGTTTTGCCCTGTCTGTGGCCGATTTCGCCTCCCATACACGGCTCTGGATGACAGAGGCCGAGATGGGTCCTGGTTTCAAGATTGAGGATATTCCTGCCTCGGTGGCCGACGGGCTTGATGAGATCAATACCCGGAACAGTCTGATTATCTGTGATTTTGTCCCCTATGGTCTGGACCGGTTGGCTCCAATTTTTACGGCGGCCACGGGGATCGATCATACACCTGAGTCTTTGATGGATGTGGGGGCGAGAATTTCTAACCTGGCGAGGATGTACAATCTGCGAAACGGCCGTAGATCAACCGATGACATCCTTCCCGGCCGTTTCTTCAAGGAAGAATCCCTCTCCGGTTTCATGCGGGGCAAAAAACTGGATAGAGAATTCTTCCTCTCGCTCATTCAGGAATACTACGCTCTACGGGGTTGGTCGCCGGAAGGAGAACCTACCCGGGAGACACTCCAGAAGTACGGACTTTGAGAAACTTAGCATATCCCCGTTCTTTGGACAAAAAATAGCCTTGTTTAAGGTGCATTAAAGGCTTTTTTATATTATCACTTTTTTCCCATTAAATATAAATTACAGTTATAACTAAATTTTAAATCCCAGTATTAGAACCGCTGCTCTTGTTTTTATTGATTCAAATTTGAAATAATCTTTTGATATATTTTGAAGCCCGAGATGATACCTGACTTCGATAAAAAGCGAAGCTGCCTTGGACCTTATCTCAAATCCACCACCAAAAACAAGGCCGTAATCCAAGTATTTTGTATTTTCTGTTATGTTTAGTCCATCTCCTCCTCCATTAAAAATATATGTGTATCTGTGAGTGAGGACAAAGGAAAATTCGCCTCCACCCAGAATATAGGGAGATGAATCAGGCAGAAACTTTATTTTGAGTATTACTGGAATGCTAAATAAATGTAAGGTATATTTGGTTGGAATAACATATGACCCAGGGTAAACAGGCTTTATCTCTCCTTTACAGCCTTTTTGAGAATACAGCCAATCAATTTCAAAAGCTATATTTTTGGAAAGAGCAAATTCAACTCCGCAGCCAAGAGAAAATCCCGTTTTATAATTGCTATTTCTTTCGAATTTAATCCCAATAATCTCCTGATTTAGATCTGGCAATAAGATGTACTTTGAAAGATTCAATCCGCAGATTAATTTAAATTCCTGTGCATAGGCTCCGGAAACAAGCACAATACTAAAAAGTACAAATAAGAATTTTTTCATGGGGTCCCTTTATCATCCAGTCTAATATATGATGCTTCAATATTCAAGCAAGATATTTACTGTGAAATAATCATAAGTAAAGCTTTATCGTGATAGAGGCGTAGAAATTCACAGAAATATCGAAATTAATACGATTCCTGAGAACTGTTTACTTTTTCTTAACGTATTTATCGAACCAATCGAACATCTCTGAGAGTACGTGAAGCACTGACTCCCTGGCTCTGTAGCCGTGGCTCTCATTTGGAAGCATGACAAGGCGCGCTGTTGCCCCGTGGCCCTTTAAGGCGTGAAAAAGCCTTCGGGATTGAATGGGGAAAGTTCCGGAGTTATTGTCTGCTTCGCCGTGGATGAGGAGAATAGGCTCGTTTATTTTGTGGGCGTGCATAAAAGGTGAGACTTTGAAGTAGATTTCCGGGTCTTCCCAGAGAGTTCTCCGTTCGCTCTGAAATCCAAAAGGTGTCAGGGTTCTGTTGTAGGCGCCGCTCCGTGCAATTCCGGCAGCCAGAAGGTCGCAGTGTGCCAGCAGGTTGGCTGTCATAAAAGCGCCGTAGCTGTGCCCGCCCACACCGACTCGCTTGGGATCGATAACACCCATGCTATCCAGTTTGTCGATGGCTGCTTTAAGGCTTGAGACGATCTGTTCGACAAAAGTGTCGTTCATGGTTTTTGGGTCCCCGACAACCGGCATTTGCGCTCCGTCAAGAACAGCATAACCCTGGGTTACAAAGAAAAGCTGAGAGGTTCCCCTGAAAAAAGTAAATCTGTGAGGCGAACCCCGCACCTGGCCTGCAACCCGCGGGTCGCTGTATTCCAGGGGATAAGCCCAGACCACGAGCGGCAGCCTATCTCCTTCCTTGTAGTCCGGAGGCAGATAGAGTGTCCCAGAAAGGTCTACGCCGTCAGCCCTTTTGTATTTTATGAGCTGCTTCTTCATCCCTGTAAGCTGGGGAGCAGGATCTTTATAGTCGGTAAGCGCCTTGCGCTTTTTTATTTTCAGATTAAAAAGATAATAATTGGGTGGCTCTGTTTTGGACTGGTATGATGTAATGATTTCCTTTCTGGATTTCCCCACAAAGTCAACAAAAGATTCATAGATTCCTTCACCGCAGTGGAATAGCCGCTCTTTCTTCATCGTCTTGAGGTTCATCCTGTCGAGAAATGGCATATCTCCCTTTGGAGAGGCACCGCTTCCGGAGAGATAGATCCAGTTTTTGTCCTGAAGCAGAATATATTCTCCGGCGGGAGTGATTGTGTAAACAGGGCGGCCAGGATCGTTGTAGCGGTCTTGAGAACTGATGTCGAAAACTTTTTGTGGTGGCTCGCTCGGGTCGTCAACATTAACAAGGTAAGTGGTTCTCCATCTTTTCTTCCAGTTATATTCGGTGAGGAAAGCCTTTCCTTCCGGCTTCATCCAGGCAATTCCGGAATAGCGGTGCTGGATTTTCAGTATCTCTTTTGGCTGCTCTTTAAAGGGTGAGGAAAGAGTTAAAAGTTTATCCCTGTGAGGAACTTTTTTCTCTGGATTACCTTCGTCTAAAGCTTCGACCCAGATAAGAGTGGCTGGTTTAAGCGCCCTCCATTCAACAGACCTTGGTCCTGTGGGGACTCCTCTCATTGGGACTTCATCGGCGAGAGGAAGGTCGGCAAAAAGATGGACTAAGCTGCCGTCCCTGTCCCATATTTCCAAACTGTGGGTAAAATTATAGTAAGGGACACTGTAAGAGTATGGTTCTTTTATCCTGTAAACAAGCAGCAGTTTTCCGTCAGGTGAAGGATCAGCATTAAGGTATACTGCCGGATCGGCAATTTTCCTGCTGCTGCCTGAAGTGACGTCTATTTCTATGATTTGAGATGTGGCATAGTATGTAAAAAGCTTCTCATCATAAGGAGTTTGCAGGAGGTCCTGGTAGGTCCATACCTTGGCAAATTTTCCTGTTGTAGTCTGGATATTTGGTCCGACAGGGACTGCGGGCTTTTCAGGAGCATTCCCGCGACCCTCCGGGACAGTGTAGGCAAGGAGATGGTGGCTGTCGTTCAGCCACGAAAAACCGGATGTTACTGTGGCATTGATGACCGGTCCGGTGAGAGCTTTCGCTTTTCCGGTTTTTGCCTCTGCAGCCCAGAGTTCTAAGCCTGTATCCGTATAACGGAGAAAAGCAAACCACTTGCCGTCATGTGACCACCTGGGATAGCTGAGTTTTGATCCGCCGGGAAGAGAGATTTGTTTTGTGGAGCCGTCTTTAATTGATTTGATTATAATTCCTGTGTAAAAAGTTGTTGTCTGGCGGCTGTTGAACTTCGGGATGAGCCTTGTTCCTGCAATCCTGAGTATGGGCTGAGACATGTAGGCAATTGAAGGCATGGATTCATATTGAATAATAAGCATAGTATCACCTGTTGGGTTCAGTGAGACGCGGGGTGAAGGAGGTGCATCGACAATGTCAAGTACCTCTTTTGGAGGAAGCTTATAAGGTTCTTGAGCAGAGATTGTAAGGCTTGAGAGAAAGATAAAAATCAAGAAAGATACCGTAATAGTTTTTCTCATAATTTACCCTCCTGAAGAAAAATGTTTTTCATGGATGTGATTTTAACTATACAACAATTAAGTCACGAATTTCAATTTCATTTTTTTTGTGAAAAATGAAAAAGTGAAAAAGGGGTCGCGTCTCAACATTTGACATTTGGAAATGTCATAACGAGTCCGAAGTGACGCATCAATCTCACCTTAAATCTTATTAATCAAAGAAAGGAAGGTTTTTCTAATCCTGGGCAACCACTTCATAGGCTTCACGAATAGGATCTGATGTGAAAAAGCCTATAAACTTGACTACTTGCTCCTGGAAAAAGCGGCTTTGTTCGTTGGCAAGCATATCTTCCTTGCTTTCCCATAGAGTTATGGGAAGGCAGTTACCTGTTTTGCGGTCTGCCAGGAAAAAAGCTCCTTTATAGCCCTTTTGATTTTTACAGTTAGGAATAACGCTCTCCTCAAAAAGCTTCGAGGCTTTATCTATCAGGTTAGTCGTTGTTTGAATTTTAAGTAGTCGTGCATACATGGCATTTCCCTCCTTTTTTTTAAATTTGTCAAATGAATGGCGGGAATAAGTTATTAATTGAGATACCCCTTAAACCTCCCTTAATATATATCCAGAAATACTTAATATTTATTTCTTATTATCAATTACCTGTGCTATTCTTTAAGCCCACCTATTTATTTTTCTTCAATGAGTTTAAATATTTTAAGTCTTCCTGATCTTTATACCGTTTAATGGATTTTTTATTTTTAATCAATTCTTCCAAACCGATATAATAAACAGGATATTTTTCATCTTTTATTTTTATTTCCTCTGTGGTTCGAGTTGCCCAGGCATTTTCAAATGTCACTTCATTGATTGAATTGAGTAAATCTATTCTGTTTGGAGGTCTCCCAAATTGGAAGATCGTCCCAATTTTTAAAAGTTCTTTTTGAGATTTTATCCCCGGGACTGAGCCTCCCCAGAAACTTTCCAAGGTTTTATACAGCTTTTTTACATTTTCAGATGATACCTCATAAAAAAAGTCCACATCGCCGGTAAGCCTTGCGTATCCATAATAAATGACTGCTTCTCCACCTACGATGATATATCGGACATTATTTATTGAAAGTAATCTGATGAATTCCTGGATGTCAGGAGAAAAATGAGACGCTTTCATTTTATATTACCAGTATCTCGGACGTCAGGGGGATATTTTCCATAATATCTCTCTCTGAGTTTCCTGGCAGCATTTTGCCTCTCCTCATGAGTCATTTGAGTGTGCTGTTTTATATCCCACATATCTGCTTCTTGAAAACTGGTTGCTTTGTGCACTATTGGTTCTATCATCTCTTTAATTAAATAATGGATTGGACTTATAATTACCTTAATTTTACATTATTACTCTTTTTTTAAAAAGGGAAAAATTGCCCTTAGAAATACTGACCTGGGCTATTCATACAAATATATATGTGAAGGTATCAGGAATTTTTATGAATAATTCAGGCTAAATGTTAGATATGGTGAGGGTGGTGTCCGTTTATTATATTATATTTAGATACAACCGTCCGCTGCTGAATATCGGCAGCTTCAAGCAGAAATTCTTTAAAGAGATATTGAATCCGGGTTATTTCTCAGTGATTTTGTACTCGTAATACTGTGCTCCGCGCATTTTATCCAGCAGAAATAGCCTGTCTTTTTCGATCCGGATATCATCCACAAACTGGTTCAGTGGAAGTTTGCCGAGCAAAATCCCGTCAGGAGCGTATACTTCAAGCTGATACATGTCGGTCTCTGTGACATCGGTATTTCCGTCGTAAGAAAAATTGAGAGACCTGTCTCCACCAGCGGTTCTCATTGCTCTGACGCTTGTCTGGACGCTTTCCTCTTCCTTTATCTGCCTTTTTAAAGTGATGACCCAGACTCTGCCTTTCTTGTCAACAGCTATTCCGTTTGAACACCTGTTTATTTGCGGCGACTCTATAGAGATACTTCCTCCACTTCTGCGTTCTTTTCCGGGTTTAGCCTTTGCGGGATCGGTGTCGTAGTTGAGCTTCCTGTCTGATTTCCACAGTAATTTCCCATCAGAGGAGTATTTTTCTACTCTGTTCTGGAAATCGAATGAGACAAAGATATTATCATTATTGTCGATTGTGAAATGAAACTGGTTACCCATTCTGTTCAAGGGAACGTTCTTATAATCATACGGCTGTCCGAAGTCTTTCAGGATTTCTCCCTCCGGACCTGCCACTTTTATAAGGCCGGGCTGGCCTTGATTTTCACTCATCCCTCCCAGGCCAAAACTGAGGACGCCACTTCCGCTTCCCATAATCATATTGCCGGATTTGGAGAGTTTTATAACGCCGGCAGGAGTCTTATGGAATAGGATAGTTTTGTGTTCCTTGCCGTCTGGAGTTAGAACCTGGGCTCTTTGATTATACGGATCAGAAACGTATAAATAGCCTTTTGGATCTATATCAATAGACAGAGGATAATAGAATTCACCGGGGCCCTGTCCTTTGTTCCCGATTGTCGTGATATACTTGCCGTCAGAATCAAACTTCTGAATCCGGTGGTTGCCGGAGTCCAGGATGTATATGTAACCTTTGCTGTCAATGATTATATCTGAAGGCATATGAAACGCCAGGTTCTCATCTTCAGTTTCTAATTCTCCGATCGTTTTAACAAATTCCAGAGAGAGCTTGGGATTTCCCCCCCACTTGCCGCTTTTGCCGTTATGGACAACACGAACCCCGTCGATGGTTTCGATCTTTTGCGCAAATGAGAGGGAAAAAATGAGTAACAGGAAACAAAAGCTGATAAGATAGACTTTTAAGTTAAATTGTTTCTTCATGGTAATTTCCTCCATTTTTGTAGGAACTTGATTTATCAAACCCACTTTGAATAATAAGATTCCAACACTTTTCTCGCAACAACATATAATCACAGAACTCCAGCATTAAATCAATTACTTAAACTACAGCTTTGCGGAATGTGTTGCATAATTCTTAAAAATAAATGAAACAGCCCGAATAGACTATTAATCATTCTTTTTTAAAACGGTCTTCAAACGGGAGCGAAGTTCTTTCATTTTTTTTATATCAGAGCCGTATTGTTGAGGAGGAGCCGAGCTAATAAACTGCTCTATATACTTTAACGCTTCTTTAAATTGATTCATCTTTGTAAGGACAACGCAGAGATTGTAGAGGGCATCATACTGGGTCTTTTCCAGCTCCACTGCCTTTTTCCAGTTTTGAGCAGCCTCAGATAATTTATTTTCGTGACCTCTGATCACACCCATGCCGTTATAAGCTGAAGCCAGATTCTGGTCATAAAAGAGGGCTGCGTTGAAATTTTTCTCTGCCTTTAAATACTCTTTTGCACTTAAATGCACAGAGCCGAGGTTGCTGTAAAGTCTGGCATAGCCCTTATCAAGAGTTATAGCCTTTTGGAAAATTTCTATGGCTTGCTCTAAGCTTCCGAGCTTCCAGTAAGTCACTCCCAAAAAGTTTAGCGTTTCCACATCATATGGAAAAGATCTGACAAGACTCTCAAGAATCGTTTTTGCTTTCTTCAGCTTTCCAGCCTCCTGGTAATAGATAGCAAGCTTGCTCATAAGAGAGGGATCATCCAGTTCAAATTCCACGGCTTTCTCCAGAAGTTTTATTGCTTTTTCCAGCTCTCCGTTTTCTCTGTAGATGTAGGAAAGCTTTTCATAGATAACGCTGTAATTGGGCCTCTCTTCCAGGATATCCTCAAATGCCTTCGCAGCCTTTTGTACATCTCCTGCCTGAAACGCCATAGTTCCTTCTTGCATTTTACTGTCGAGGACGATCAAGTTTTTTGGGTCATCCTCAGCAGAAAAGCTTTTCTTTTTTGGTGAGACTTCAGAACCGGCGATATATCCAAGTGTTCGAAGTTTATTTATTGTCTCCTGGTCAATCGGTTTCCTGACTGAAAGGGACTGCCGGTTTTTTTTAAGGATATTGTCGAGAGCTGTTTTTAGCTTTTTCGCGTTCTTTTTATCCGATGCTGCGAGATTCCTTTCTTCTTTGAAATCTTTTTCCAGGTCAAAGAGTTCAGGGATAGGCAGAGAAATAAACTTACGGTTTCCTCGAATTAATCCGTAAAGGGGTGCCCAGTTACGATTCAGATTCGGGGAAAGGGATTCAAAATAGCAGTCTTCTTCCTTCCACCTTGAAGGCTTTTTTACTAAAGGAAGGAGAGACCTCCCCTGCATCACTTCTGGAATTTTTATTCCTGTAACATCCAGGATTGTCGGAGCGATATCGATATGTCTGACTATCTCTTTTATAACTTCAGACTTTGGGAAAAGCTTAGGTTGAAAAATAATAAGGGGGATGTGAAGAGTGCTGTTGTAGGCAAAAACGCCGTGGGTAAGTTCCCCGTGTTCTCCCAAGCTCTCTCCGTGGTCTGAAGTGAAAACAGTGAGGGGGAAGTCTCTGTTCTGTCTTTTCTCCAGGTATAAAAAAAGCTTGCCTATTTCCTCATCCACATAGGCCACTTCGCCTCCATAGAGGTCAGAGGGGTATTTTTTCTTAAAATCCTGGGGAGGGTTGTATGGAACATGAGGATCAAAAACATGTATCCAGCAGAACCAGGGATTATCGCCCTGGTCCTTGATCCAGCGTAGCGCAACATCTAAAACCTTTTCTGCTGGCCGCTCCACAAAAAACAAGTCATTGGGATGTGAAGTATCACCGTAGAAATCATCGTAAATGTCAAATCCTTGGTTCATGCCAAAGCGGTCATCAAGGGGAAAAGCGCCGATAAAAGCCGCGGTCCGGTAACCTTCCTCCTTCAGCACCTCAGAGATGAGGAGGGATTCCTCACTAAGTCTAAAGCCGGCATTATCCCTGACTCCATGATAGAAGGGATATGTTCCGGTTAAGATGTTGATATGGGAAGGGAGAGTTACTACATTTTGAGCAAATGCTTTCTTAAAGAGCAGGCCTCGATCAGCCAGGCGGTCAATGTGGGGAGTTTTGATTTTTGTATTATCATAACAGCTCAAGTAGTCAGCTCGGAGGGTATCAATGGTTATAAGGAGCACATCTATTTGGCGAGATTTGGGAATGGTCAATAAAAATGTAGAGGTAAAAAGGAACAGTAAAGAGATAAAGATAATCTTTGATTTCATTCAGATTGAATTATACCACTGCAGGCTATAATTAACTAACAGGTGTCTAAAACTGACAGAGATTGTTTGCACATGGAGATATCTCCTTAATTTAAAGATTTTTCTTTTGTTAGTGAAAAAATAGCCAAAAATCCACGTCTTTTATTATTGAAATAGAAACAGAATCGCGCACTATAAAAACTAAAAATAATATACTTGACACAGAGACAAGTATAAATTTATAATAACATGACAGGAAAAACAAAGCTTGTTCAGACATCATTCTTTATTCCCTTGTATGAAGATAATGATGTCGGAAATGGTAGACTTCATCCAGCAACTCGTTGGATACAGTTTCAAAGAAAACTATATGTCAACTTTAGAGCTTGGACCCTTGCTCCAGGTAATTATAAAGGCAGCTACAAGGACCCCGATACAGGGTTGGAGGTTGTAGATTTATCCCGTAAATATATTCTTGCGGTTCCAAAAAAAGAATTGAGAAAGCTAAAAGGTTTTCTTAAAGAGGAAGGAATCATTTTTCGACAAAAATATATTTATTTTGAGGTAGCTGGAAAAGTTGAACTTTTAAAGGTAAATTATGAAAAAATTTTATGAAACTTTAGAAAACAAAAAAATTGATATTAAGGCTCTATTTGAACAAGATCATGAATTCCTGGAAAAGGTTAAAAAATATTATTATAAGAAGCCTGATTGGAATGTTTTTTCTAATTATTGGCTTAAGGAAGGACAGAAAATCTGGGGGGGCAAACAAAAAAGAGAAGTAGTAAATTTACCTGTTTTTTTGATATGTCAAGATCTTGAGATGCGCCTGGGAATTGAACAAGGCAAAACTCGCCTGCCTGACTATAGAGATGAACTTGTAGCATTGATTGACAAAGAATTTGACTCTCATTACCAATTCTGCAGAAAAGCAGGCATAGCTCAAGACACTCTTTCAAGAATTTTGAATAAACGTCGGGAACCATCATTAACTATGCTGCGAATTATACTTGATGCTTTGGGATGTAAAATTTCATTTCAGAAAAAACACCGGCTGTAAAATATCATCTTTTTGTTTAAAGATAAAAATTAAGTCAATACAGTAAACCTGACAGATAAAACAGATTAACAGACGAAATAAATTAAAACCTGTATCTGATCCCGAAGCGGATAATGCGGGGGTTGAGGGTTTTTTCAATCTCATTATAACGGGCAGAGTTGACCTGAGGATAACGCTGAAGGGTATGCGAGAAATTAAAGATGTTGAAAGCATCCACCTGGAGAGTAAGAGTGCCGTATCTCCCAAGTTGGATATTTTTTACGAGGCTCAAATCTACATTGTAGAAGTTGGGGAGCTTTGTCTCACCGTATTTTTCCGTGTAAATATCGGCAGTTGCTCCAAGGCCGACAGTCGACCTTTCAGGAGTTGGAACACTGATTACAGGGGCATAATAATATCCCTGTTTGGCATTGGCAAAACAGGAGATGTTAAAGCCCCAGGGCAGCTGATAGAGAAAACTCACTTTGGCTACCCAGTCACCGAATCCAGAGTAATAAAATCCCGAGATGTAAGGTACTCTTGTTCCGTCAAGCTTATCGATGTTTGTTGGGTCCACATAGCCGTTGTCTCCGTAATGCATGTTGTGGATCTGGTAGGTGAAAGATGCGTTCATCATCCATTTGTGGCTCAGCCGTTTGACAGCTGATATCTCAAGAGCCATATAGTTCTGATGGTAGTCAGGCCGGTTCTCAATATATTCACCTACGGGTCTGTATTCGTCTAATGCCCAGTACTCGTAATTGTATGTTTCCCCGTCATATGTAAGAGAGTCAGTATAGTGTTCAGTGTAATCAGATTGGCTTATTTTTGTATCGGTTGCTTTGTTATAATATAAAACCCAAACGGTGCGGTGGTGGCGGCGGAGGATAACGTCTGCACTCAGAGAGAAATCCGCGAATATTTCTCTTTCAATGCCCAGAATAAGCTCATCAGTGAGAGGCGATTTTAGGTTTTCGTCTATTTTGTTGGAGGATTCAAGGCTTGTGGGATTCCATGGGTCAAAACCATCAAAAGCGGGGGGAGCTAAAATTAGATACCCAAAAAGCTCATCCGTTGTTACCTGGTCATCCCTGTTGGAATCATTCCAGAAGTACTGGGCCCAGGACTTCCTTGCAGGAGAGACATTAAGTGCAAAATAGTTAGACATATGGCTTCCGTATCGTGCAATATTGCCGCGGAGCAGGGTTTTCCCGTCACCGGTTAAGTTATATGTAAATCCTATTCTTGGTGAAAATGTCGTCCACTTAAAATCAGGATCAATGGCAGGTACTGTTAAAGCGGGCAAAAGAAGAGGAGCAACTTTGCTTGCTTTAATTGAGGTCTTTTTGGTAACACTTTTCTCTCTATCTACCCTGAACCCAAAATTAAGGGTTAATCTTCCGGTGGTGAAAGCATCATTTATGTAAAAACTGTATCTATCACTCTTGCAGTCATAGACTGCTTCTCTATCTACCTGGGCAATATAGGGGACTCCATTCAGATAGCCCTTAACGCAATCCCCGGCGTTTGCCGAATTTGTTCTTGCCGGAGTCAGGCGGTATTCGACACCGAATTTAAATTCATGGTCACCACCCAGGATGTTTTCCACAAAGTAGTTACCGTCAAGTTTTGCGCTGTAGGAGGAGCGCTTTGAACGGTAATTGGAAGAGGAGCCGGAATATATACCGGTGGCAATGTCATAGCCTCGCTGCACATCCATGCCTCCCTGGGGATCATAACCCCAGTCGCTGATCCTGACAGCCAGTTTTAAAGAGAGGAGAAAATTAGGGGAGAAGGTATGCTCATCTTCAAATTTGAAGAAAGGATTGCCGTTGCCGTATTGATTTACAGTTGTCTCAGGAGGATGGGTGGAGCTTGCATCTCTACCTGTTTTTGTCTTGTTATTGTACACAAAGGCGAGCTCAGCCCTGTTTCTGGCGCTTAAGTGGAAATTCAATTTTGCATTAAATCCTTCAAGCTTGGTGTTGTCAGGATAACCAGCGATTGTGGTATGCCTTATGTCCTGGACACCATAGCCCAGCCAGAACCAGAACCTGTCTTTGATGGCGGGCCCGCCCACCTGAATACCGTAGTCAAGAATCTGGTTGATTTGGTCTCCCACATAACCCAGGTCTTTGAGCTCTTCAGTGCGGTTGTCAGATTGAAGTTTGTCGTTGGTGAAGAAGGTCCGCCCCATTACCTGGTACTTATTGGTTCCTCTTCTGGTAATAAAATTGATAGAAATACCTCCTGTCTGGATGGAGGCATCTTGACCGCTTGTAACGATCTGCATCTCTTCAAATTGGTCAAAATCGTAATAGGTGGGCGATGTGCCAAGAGATGCCATATCCGTGATTGGCATACCGTCCATATTCCACATGGTCTCGGCCACTTTAGCGCCTTTAGAGATAAACTGAGACTGCTGTCCGGATTCACTGCCGCCGACGTTTTCTCTGTCGACCATTATTCCAGGCACCTGCTGGAGAACAACCCAGGGGTCTCTGCCTGAAGGAATCTCCTGCAGAGTTATCTGGGTGACATTGGTGGCTGTTCCTGTCTTCTTAGCGTCCACGATAGGAGCTACAGCTACAACAGTAACCTCTCTTTGGAGGACGGCAAGCTCCAAAACAATTTTTAACTCAGCATTAAAGCCAACTCGAATATCGATGTTTTCCTGAATGTAAGTGTTAAAACCGGGAAGCTCACATTTAATTTGATAAACGCCCAGAGAGACATTGATAAAACGAAAAACGCCGCCTTCAGAGGTTATAACATAGCGGGGAGCATATTGTTCAGATTCCAGGCTTACTGTGACTCCGGGAAGTGGAGTGCCTTCAGTATCAGTGACACTGCCGCGGATATTTCCGTACTGCTCCTGGGCAGAACAAAGACCGGTGATTATAAGGAAAATAGTGAGCATAATCGAGAGCTTTTTCATTTGGACCTTCCTTTTCCCTTATTAATTATATTTATTGAGTTCGTAATCCCTTTGGGAGAGGGAATTATTTCACTCAAATTAATCCCTGAAGATATTTATTATTTTATCTCTTTATACGACTTGGCGAAATAATAATAACTAGAAAGAAGATAGTCAAGTTGAATAATGAATTGACCTTTTGACACGGGCATGGCTCATGGATATAATCAACCTCATCTTGAAAAGCATAGTTATTGGGTAAACAATTATCGATTCAGGAGGAATTATGGGAAATTTTTTCAAAGTTAAACTTTCAGGCCTTATTATTGTTTCAATATTTGTAATCCTAATTATATTTTCAGGCTGTTCTCAAAAGGAGTATCCTCCTGCTGACCTGGTGCTGCTAAATGGAGATATTTATACTGTGGACCCAAACAATCCTGAAGCAAGAGCCCTTGTCATTACAGGAAACAGGATTATTGCTGTTTGTAAAAAAGACAAAGAAGCAAGGAAATACATCGGGGAAAAAACCAGAGTTATTGATTTAGGAGGGAAATTTGTGACTCCGGGAATAATCGACGGTCATGTCCATTTTAACCGGGCAGGCGCTCTTATCAACGATGCGAACTTAATGACTGTATCTGATAAAGAAGGGCTGAGAAAAGAGATCAGCAGGGTTGCGGGGATCCTGGAAGATGGCGAATGGATAACCGAAGGGCTCTGGGGTGCCTATGAGCAGTGGGCTCTGGCTGATGCGGGGGAAAAGAAGTCAGAGAAAATGGAATTATGGCGGCCAAGCCGGTACATGATAGATGATTTAACTCCGGACAATCCCTGCTTTCTCTGCCGCTTTGATTATAAGGAGTGGCTGGCTAATACAGCAGCTCTTAAGGCTGCCGGCTTAGAAAGAGGTAAGCTTAAAGGTATGGAAATAGGCAAGGACGGAAAGCCAACTGGGATTATCTTTCCTGCTTCCCCTGCCTTTGACAGGATAAGAAAAGCGAGAAAGCCAAAGTCCCATAAGAGGCTCCTGGATGAGAACAGGGCTGCGCTACGTGCTCTCCGGGAAGCGGGGATTGTGGAAGTTCATGATATTGAGACGCCGTCGCAGACTAAGCGCTTCATAGAACTCCAGGAGAACGGGGAACTTACCTGCCGTGTCTGGTTGAGGCCGGACCTCTCCCGCGGAGCCGGATTAAAAGAGAAAGGTTTTACAATGGGACTTCATCCGAAGACCAAAGAGAAAGATATATGGCTTCGTTACGGTGCTTTGAAGGGTTATATCGATGGGATCATGGGGACACATGGAGCTCTTTTTTTCGAGCCATACGATGACCAGCCTGACAATTACGGCCATTGGCGCCGCCATACTTCTGATGATCCCGGTTATAAGAATGGAAACATGGAGAAGATGTACAAGCTCATAAAAGTGGGTATAGAAGGAGGTTTTGTTCCTAATGTCCATGCCATCGGGACCAGGGGTGTCGCGGAGATGCTCGACCTTTATGAAAGACTGAAGAATGAGGGAGTTGATTTAAAGGGCTTCAGGGTTATCCATGCCCAGGTGCTCAGGCCTCAGGACTTTGCCCGGTTTAAAGCCCTGAATGTTATTGCAGAGGTGAATCCCTACCATATCTCTGATGATATGCGCTGGATGGAAGAAAGGATCGGGCATGAACGGTGCAAAGGAGCATATGCCTTTAAATCGCTGCTGGATAATGGAGCCATGCTGAGTTTTGGTTCGGATTGGCCCGGGACAAGCGCTGCTCTTTATTTTATGCATCCCAAATATCTTATCTATGCGGCTGTTGCAAGGAAAACATTAAAGGGCACACCAGAGGGAGGCTGGTTTCCTGAACAGCGGATTTCTGTCGAAGAAGCCATCAAGGCATTTACTATAAATAATGCATATGCCGCCTTTGAAGAAAATATCCGTGGCTCACTGGTGGAGGGAAAAATTGCTGACATCACTGTGTTTGATAGGAACCTCCTTAAAATCCCGGAAGAAGAGATTCTGAAAGTAGAAGCTATCTACACAATCATCGACGGCAAAATCGTTTTTGAAAAAAAATAGAACCGTCCCCAATTTCTTATTGAGGTTAAGAGAAAATCTCGGTAAAATTGAAACACTCCTTATGTTGATGTTAGGGTATATGCTGAACATCCACATGGGTGATTCTAAAGATAAAAAGGTGAGAAGATAAACAAAAGAGAGGCGGGGGAATGCCCAAAGATAAAGATAAATCAAAGGCTAAGAAGTTTTGTTCACGGTGCGGTAAAGAAGTAGAGCAGGATTTGCTGCAGAAGCCTGTTTGGAAAGGCAACGGCTACCTTGTTTGTCCTGAGTGTTTTCATAAAGAGCATCTGGAGCGAGTAGAAGAAAAAGAGCGTTTAGGGTACTCCACAAGTATTATCAAGTTAAAGTTCAGCGGCGAGTTACTCAAGATCGTTGAATATGCACCTGGCATGAAAGCTGAAGAACGTGTTGATCTGGCAGAGCTTGACGGGCTGGCGTTTTATGAGGATTTATACGATTCTATTGCGAGCCATTGGGATAAAAAGGGTATCTATGTTCAATTGGATTATGAAAAGGCTCGAGTGGAAGTTATTGAAAGTGATACCGGGAAGACTATCAAGTCAGTGACGATTAAAGACCTGCAGGAGTGGTATGACAAAAAAGAGAAAGCTGGCAAGACGAAGAAATAAAAATAGAATAAAAAGCTAGATTCCAGAGTATAAAAAGTATGAATCCGGAATTTGACTCTTTTTACATTTACTGCTATTCTGTTGCCACTAAAAAAGAGTTGGAGCTTTTTAAAAAGCTATAAATTCTTCAGAGACCTCGAAAAAAGGGTGTCAAAGAAGTAAAAACATAAATAAAGAAGTGAAAGCATAAAAGAAAAGGAGGAATATATGAAAAGAATCTTTTCACTTTGTTTTTTAAGTCTATTTCTTTTAAGCATGGTTGTTAGTCCAGGACTGAGTCAGGAGGCTTCTGACGTCCTGGCTAAAATGATTGATGCTGGGGGTGGAAGAACAAATCTGGAAAAAGTTAAGGACATGACTATGACGGGTAACATTGAGTTGGTATCAATGGGCATGAGCGGGTCGTTAACCATGTACAGTAAGGAACCGAACAAATTGCGCATGGATATTGAGATTATGGGAATGATAATAACCCAGGCTTATGACGGGGAAACAGCCTGGTGGACAAATCCTCAGACTGGAGCCTCCGAGGAGCTGAGTGGAGAGCAGGCCGATGATTTAAAGAGGCAGGCAATGGGCAACGATTCCCTTCTTAATCCGGCAAAATATGGCATTACTTATACCTCAAAAGGAAAGGAAACGGTTGACGGTGTAGAGTGTTTTGTTTTGGAACAGACCTATTCTGACGGGTATACTGTAACTCTGTATATCAATTCCGAGACCTATCTTCCTTATAAAACCAAAGCAACAACTATGGGCCAGATGGGTGTTGAGGTTGAGGCGGAAAGTTTCCCGACTGATTACAAAAAAGTTGGCGGCATGATAATCCCCCACAGCATTAGAGTTGTTCATGATGGAGAGGAAGCTGTAACAATGACTTTTACAGAGGTGACCTTCAACACTGGACATGAAGATTCCATGTTTAAAATGGAGTAGATTTCTTCTTTTCCTTACAGACGAACAATTTTTTCTGCGTATATTAGCTGAGAAAAAGTAACAAACATCTTTGCCGGTCTGTACCTGAAAAGATTCCTCAAGTTTTTTTATAAAGTTTTTTCTTAAGCTGCGATCAGCAGGAAAAGCCTTTCTCAGAAAAAATTAGAGCCTAGAGTTTTACAACTTTTATTCGTCCTGAAATGGCAAGGGTGATTCTATATATTCCCCATGAATTGGAGATGTAGATCGAGGCAAGGTTGGAGACTGTTCCTTCCGGATGGAACACGGGGCTGTTGTTGGCCTGGAGGGTGACACCTTTGAGGAAGTTTTCCTTCTCTTTTTTCCATTCCTTTTGATTTTTATCATATTTTTCGATTGTATAACTTTGCTGGCTAAATTTGATTCTGATTTTTGTCACTTCAAATATCGCTTTGTAACGTGCATAGTTCATGCGGGAATTTATTTCCCAGACTGCCTTTTTCAGTCTGTACTTCGGGGAAACATTCAGGAAAGAGGTTGAGGCAATTCCAACCATGATTGCCGTAAGGAATAGGGTGATGAGCACTTCTGTGAGAGTAAATCCTATCCTGTGGTTCTTTGAAGAGAATATTTTTATATTTTTCATTTAGAATTCCTTCCATTCCAGGATCTTAAAAAAAGAAAAACAGAGAACAGGTTTGGCTGTCTGGGGTGCGTTCTGGGCTGAAGAATCTACTGCCGGAAGCCTCTTTTCATAAGTGAAATTGAGCGAATTCTTGTTGGAGGAATAATCAGAAGTTTGAAGGCTTCCCAGAATATGGACCGTTTTCTTCTCGCCTTCGATGGAGAATCCTTTGCCGGAGGCAGTAAGCGATGCTTGGATCTTTATCTCCGCGGGAGAGTTATTATAAACTATTATTTTCCCTTCTTTTTCTTTATTTCCAAAGAACTCCTTGCCAGTTGCAAAAATATTCAACTGGGAATTTGAATCCTTGATGTAAGGAACTCTGTCCACCCATTTCACCCCCTGATGGATGAGGTGTGATGTCAGAGTGACTTTGTCAGATGAGATTATCGTCAGATTGATGCCTCTTAGAATCGATGGGATTTCTTCTTCTGTGACTAAGATGGGCTTGCCGGAGGGGTCCATTTCTCCGCCGCCGAGAGAGCGGATCTCTCCGTTGACTAAAATAATACCCATGGGGATAAGGTCGTAATCAAAAGTTTCCTTAGGAGTCAAAAAAGTCGTTTTAATCTTGTAAGGGTTGTACTTGAGAATCCATAAGCCTTGTTCGGCGAGAAATGATACAACCTGGAAATCCCCATCAATAGCCAAGATCATTTCATCTAAACCTCCCTGTACAAAAATTCCTCCAAGGCCAAGATTGTCTTTTATGAGATAAACTCCGTCGGGCACAGGTTCATTTGTCTTTTCCAGACCAAGCGCCACCCTGAGGAGAGGAGTTGAAATGTTTTGCGGGAAAAAGAATTTTATTTTTAAGGCTTTTTGCAGCTGGGAATCTGCGTCATCGGGAATGAGGCCTCCTTCCGAGAAGCTTATTTGAGGAGGAATAGGATTCTTTTCTGACGGGAGGAAGGTTATTTTATTCTCTTCCGAAAAATTTTCCTTTTTATCCTCTTTTACCTTTTTGTCTAAAAGAAGCGGGATGTAGGGGAGAGGTAGGTTACCGGCGGAGACTCCTAAGAGAGCTTCGAGAGACGATTCTTTTTTATGCTTGAAATTTTTTATTTTGCCTTCCGAGTTTATCGTAGCCTTGTAGGAGGCAATAAAGTAATCCTCTTTCTCTTCGATTTTTTCAAAAGAAAAGTTCGTGGTGCTTTCCCAGCCGAGGTTCTCCCAATTCTGGGAATGCTGGAGAGGGATTTTTTCTCCAAGGAGCTTTTTTACAATTTTTAATCCTTTATTCCGCGTGTCGTTCTTGAGCTCGTCTGTCTCCAGCGGAGAAAGGAGGGAAGGAGAGCCTGTTTGTGAAAGCAGGCCGAGGAGATGATTGAACGCGAGTTTTATTCCGTTCTCGGAGGCATAATCAAGGATTATCGAGTTTTTTTTATAAGCGCTTATTTTCAGATAAATCTGGGAAAGATAAAGCATGCTTAATCCAAGCGAGGAGAAGATAAAATAGAGAAATACGGAGATAAGGGTCATAGCTCCCTTTTTTGATTTTCTCTTCCGGTTAGCGTGTGGTCGCGATGGCAGTATTTTTTGGGAAAACAAAAATTTCATAAACTTTCTCCTTGTTTGATTGAAGAGCCAGGCGCAGACTTACGAGGTTTGTGGTTTTCTCGTAAGTAAAATCAAAAATGCTTGTTTCTTCCAGAAGAGGCTGGGAAGGGCTGGAGTTAACTTTTCTTCTGAGGATTTTTTTGTTCTTATCAAGGAAGAGAGAGGTTTTTTTCAGGAGGATAATGCCGGTCTTTTCTTTTAGGTAAGAATATTCCAGGGGGGAAGAGATGACTATGTCTTTTTTAATTACTGAAGATATGGATTTGACCTCTCCCTTGGAGGAGTCAAAGAAACAGAGCTCCATTCCTTTTTTGACATTGTATATGCTTTTAAGAGTGATCTGTGTCTGCCCTTCGAACAGATCGTTAAGGGGGGATAAATTCTTGTCCTTACTGAGGATGATTAAAAGGCCTTCATCCTGGGTTATTCCTTCACAAAGCCCAAGCTGGATGGGTTCAAGAAGTCCCGAGCCCCCATTAAGAAGATCTGTTTTCATTTTGTCCAGGGCAGCGATAGCGGCACCCCTTGATTCTTCCTTGTTCTTGAGCTTTAAGAAAATGTTCCGTGTAAAATCGAAAAATTCAAGGCTCATAAGGACGATTATTAAGAAAAGGGATACACAAAGCAGGCTTTCAACCAGAGAAAATCCTTTTTTGTGTTTTGCTTGTTTTTCTCGATTAACCATATTTATTAGAGGGATTAATTATCCTGAATTATTCATAAAATCTGCCGATGCCATCATTTATTTTTAATAATATTAATTCGTTAGCATGATTTTTCACCATTTCCAGAACATCACTCTGTTTTTTAAATTCATGTATATCAGTAATCGGCATTTTTTACTCTTCGAGCGAGCCGATATTGTGAGATTGCCGCGTCGCTTCGCTCCTCGCAACGACGTCTGCCTCGTTGCAAAGGATTTGCGGTGGTAAACCACAGCTTCATCCTTTACGCCTCACATCTACGGTGACCTCGACTCGTGAATAATCCAGGTTAAGAGGTAAGGCTGCCCGGAATAGCCGAACTGTTTAAAGTTCCCTTTCCTTTCCAAAGTTTCAAACATAACTGGTTTTTCTCGCGTTTTTATTTTTTTCTTAAAATCCAAGTTCTCTGGATAAAAAAAGAGCAAGGCGTGTCTTTTTTTGCGGGTGAGACTCGGAGAAACTCTCCGCCTCGATCCTTTTTATGTTCGAAGAGATGTCTTGAATCCTCCATTCTCTTCGATAGGTTTCAAGGAGGCTTTCTCCACTGAGGCCTTCTGTCCGGAAACCTTCTTTTAATTCTTCACTTTCATAAGGGAGAGATTTGAGATATTCGAGAAGGGAGGAAACAAGCGTTGCTGATTTTAAGTTGCAGTCAGCTTTCCTTTTGATAAGGAGGGAATATAAAGTGAGTTGAATTGTTCCCAAGATTAGAAAAATGACAAGAGAAAAAGATACAAGAAGCTCCACCAGGGTGAATCCGCATGTATCCTCTTGGTCGCTCGTCAGTTTTACTGGCTCTTTACGTTTTTTCATTTTATTTTTGTCCTTTTTTTATTCTTGTAGGGGTTTGATTCATCAAACCCGCAATAAGTAGAAGATGTCATTGCGAACGCAGTGTGGCAATCCCACAACTTTGGTTGTCATTGCGAGTGTAGCGTGGCAATCTCACAAGTGATTAAATAACCTCCTTTATGCGTAAATATTATACTTTTAAACAAAACCTGCATTTAACATGTCCGTAGCTTCTCTTGCACAAGACGTGCCAGATTTGGGCATTAAATGTTCAGGGGAAAAAGAAAGAGGCTTAAAAAGAAATGTCAACGATTGGAAAAAAAGGGGGAAATCAGCAGATAATTTAGTCTACCAAAGTTGACGCTTGACTCAGGGCTAACCCGGCTGGATTAAAAAATATTAATAAGTCCACAAAAAAGCTAATAACTTAGGAAAAAAGCTTTTTTTATGTCACTTATTAGGGATTCTTTTAAAATATTTAAGCTGAAATATTAGAGTTTGAACCTTAAGGTGATTTTTGCAGCTCTGCCAATCGTTTCTTAGCATCCTTAACCTCAGAAATACCCGGGTCAGCGTTTTTCCGTATGCTCTGAAACTATGGATATGGCTTTTCTAACCTCTGCATTTTCACTTATAAAATCCGGCCCTGCTTGCGAATAGAGATAGAGGGATAAATACAGATTCGCCGGCCTCTGTCCCTATCACAGAACACATCCAATAGCCATGGCGTTTCCTTAAAAACCCAAATAGAATGGGGGATACCCCAAACCATGCCTATCTTTTAGTATTGACAAAACCATGTTGTTTCTTTAATAATCTTTTTTTAGTTAAAAACAATTTTACTTTGACAATTTTTTCAATAAATTGAAGGTTTAAAGAAGAAGGAAAGTACTAGAATGACTATAACAGTGAAGAGGAAAAAAACTCGTTTTTACCCTAACCCAAAAAGAGTTATTGCAAAATTCTATATGCCAATAAAAGAGGATAGAGCAAAAATCATTGTAATAAACATTTTACGACTTTCTGAAGAGGAAGTAAGTCGTATGCTCGACCGAGTATTGGGCGATTTTTCCAAAAGACATCGAAATATTTCAAAAATATTTGAGAACAGTTTTAATTCTCTAAAAAATATTTTGGGCAATATAAATAATAATAAAAAACCACTGAGTTTGAAAAAAAAATTACTGATTGGATCTTACTTTACAACAGAATACTCCATTGAATCAACTGCGTTTTTTAATCCATCTATTGTTGAAGCCCCTGATCAAAGCAATTTGGAAGAAGGTCAGAAAAGAATAATTGTTAGTTTTCGCGCTACAGGCGAGAAACATATTTCTTCTATTGTTTTCCGCCAGGGAATCATTGATAAAGATAATAGCTTAAAATTTCAACCTGAAGGAAGATTAGTAGATGTACCAGAAATCATCAAACGTCATGTATACAAGAAAAAAAATTTCCTGAAAAAACTTTCTGAAATGCATATTCAAAAAGATGTAGTGAATATAGTGATGGATAAATTAGGAAAAACTTTTCTTTACGGCGAATTAAAACGCAGTATAGAGGAAACTTTAGAACAGGTCAAAGTCACTCCCAGCAAAATGAAGGTCATAGAATCACTTATGTGGTTGGCCAGGTCTCATTACGAGGTTAAATTTTCACTGGATACTGCAATTTCAGAAAGAGTTCTTTTTCCTGTTTCATACGCAGAAGTGAATGGTATTGAGGACGCCAGATTTGTAAAATTTACTGATGATAACGGAAAGGTCACTTATTACGCTACCTATACTGCCTATGATGGTTTTACCATCCTGCCAAAATTGATGAAAACATCTGATTTTTATCATTTTAAAGTGATGCCTATACATGGAGAATATGCTCAGAATAAGGGAATGTCTCTCTTCCCGCGAAAGATTAATGGAAAATATGCTATGATTGCTCGATCAGATGGTATTAACAATTATATTATGTTTTCAGATAATATAAATTTCTGGGGAAGTATAGAAAAAATCCAGGAACCCCTACAATCATGGGAACTCATTAAAATCGGTAATTCTGGATCCCCTCTTGAAACCGAAAAAGGATGGCTACTCATTACCCATGGGGTTGGCCCAATGAGAAGCTACAGTCTGGGTGCTCTACTTCTTGATAAAAATGATCCTACTAATGTTATCGGTCGCTTAGCAGAACCACTTCTTATTCCCAATGAAGAGGAACGTGAGGGTTATGTTCCCAATGTGGTGTATTCCTGTGGTTCCATCATTCATAACAATGAATTAATTATTGCCTATGGTATGTCTGATTATGCCTCAGGTTTTGCCGGCATTCCCCTGGATGAACTCTTTGAGAAATTGACGAATCATTGATGGATTTTAGATTTTATACTTATATAATTTATGATTTAAATAACCTTAGTTAATCTGATCTACCTCTTGTTCGTAAGCCAAAAGAACGGTCATGTGGGCAATCTTATACACAATAATGCTTTCTGCTCCTTGATTTTTATTTATGCCGTAACTTTCTATTCCATCAGAACAGCCACAGGTTTTAAAATCATACAAAGGTTTATTTAAATCATTTTCTCCCAGAAACCACATATAAGATGTGAGCATTTTTTTTAGAAAAGTTTTATCTTTACTGATCAGATAAGCCTGATAAAACATCAATACCATGGCTGCAGCATCTATTGGTTGCTGAGCAAACTGCGAACGATCTCCTCCTTTTTTATACCAGTTATCACTCCCCACCAAAGACAGATGTCCCTTCCTTAGGGATACTTTTTCCAAAAATTCTATGGATTCGTAGGCAACCTTTAAAATGTTTTCATCTCCAATCTCTTCAGAAGCATGCAAAAGCGAGAGGGGAAGAATGCCATTATCATAAGTTAAAATAGGTTCAAACCAATGCCAATCATCTGTTTTATATTTTTGATAGCTCTTCATTATTTTATAAGTCATCTCTTTAAGGATATTTTTCATTTCCTTATTATCGGGGAAAATTTTGAGAAAATAACAGAGACCTATAATGGAGTTTGTCATACCCCGAATAAATTTTAAATGATTAAAGTTAGAGAAAGATTTTGTTAAGATCTCTACAGCAATTTCAAAAAAGGATTCATTTGGTGGATATTTAACCAGATATCCCAGTGCCCATATAGTTCTGCCAAATGAATCTTCTGAACCAACTTGATCAATAAAATTCCTATTAAAACTCAAATAATTCTTAAAGGGCCCATCATCATTCTGCATTAAATTAATAAAACTCAAGTAGGTAGAAATCAACTTTAGTGCTTCTTTACTCTTTCTTTGCCTGAAGACCATAAGAAACATTAAAAGAGCGCGAGCATTGTCATCCAGACTATAACCTTCTTTAAAGTTAGGGATTATAT
>JADHWO010000136.1 GCA_016783445.1 Candidatus Aminicenantota bacterium | reverse complement strand
ACCACCTGAAATCCCTCTTCATCTTCTTCTATAGTGTAGAGCCTGTTCTTTTTCCAAACCTGAGGGGGAAATTTAAGGGGAATTTTAGCTATATATTTTCCTTCTGAATCAAAGACATCATAATAATATCCTTCTTCATTTTCTGCTCTTTCCCACGTTTGAACAAATATTCGATTTTCTTCATCAATGGTAAAATCTCGATATGCTGAGTGATATTGAGGGATATCTAGTTTCATCGGGCCAGGAAGTCTTTTCTTCTCTTCTTCTATTTCCTCTTGAGTGATTTTTACGGGCTTATAGTCTTTAATTACTCTCTTTATTACATTTCCTTCAGAATTGTATACTTTAATCTCATACTTTTCAGGATACCCACAAATTACATTATCTTCCTTGCTTACTGCCCAGCATAATTCTGGCATAAAAGGATTAAAAGTTGAACTTCCACTGGGCAAAGAAAAAGAGCTAAGTGAATAGAGATAATTAAGGTTTGAATCAAACTTTTTGAGTTCTATGACCTGTTTTTCTGGTCCTCTTGTTGAAACAATGCCGATTATATTTCCTTTAGAGTCAAGGTTAGAACCTACTATTAAAATCTTGGCTGTTGAAAGTGATTTTATGAAGTTTCCTTCCAATGAATAAAACATTATGCGGTGGTTATTGAGGTCTTGCACCATTATTTCATTTTGACTGGTAATGCATATAGAAAAAGGAAGACTCATCTCTCCAGGTCCCTGCCCTTTCCTCCCCACAGTCTCGACATAATCTCCATTTTTATCAAAGACTTTCACATGTGCTTCTTTAGAATCCAACACATAAATCCTTTCTTTCTCATCCACAGCAATAGACCTTATACGAGAAAAAATATATTCCTCTCCTCTTCCTGCTTTTCCGATGGATAATTCTTCTTCCAGAATAAAGACGTTCTTTCCATAAATTGGTTCTTTGGGATTCTTGATGACATTGACTCCGTTTTCTACTTCTATCTTACCTTTCCATTCAGCTTTTTGTCCGCCAAAGGAAATAGCCATAATAAAGGCTGAAAGAAATAACACGATTGAAACAATCTTGGTTTTAGTTTTCATCTTTTCCCTAGTTTTAATTCTAACTTGACATACTATCTTTATCAAGCCAGGGAGGTCAGGACTTTAGGTTCCCAAATGGCAAATTTACTATGTCCCCTTTCCCTGTTCAATCATCCGAAACCTTTTTACTACTTTAAATCCTTCGTTAGTAGTTACGATGCTATAGGCTTTTCCATTTTTAAAATGCAGGATGCGATATTTGAGACAAGTTCTCTTTAAATAAATCCCTTCCGGAGAAAATATATCATATACAATTTCTTCTATGTCTTCTTTAGATGGTGTCTCAATCCAGAGATTTCCGGCCTCATCAAAGAACCAATGTCTTGTGATAACATTAAAAACTCCTACATATTTAGGGTGAAGAGGATTGTCATCATAATTTCTAGATAGAATAGGAGGATAATCACGCCCAAATTTAAAAGATAGACTTCCATTCGGATTATACACACCGATTTGGTATTTATCACCAAAACCAACGTAAAGCTTACCTTCCTGGTCAACCGTCCAGACTGTAGTAGCCGCAAGCCGTGAAGTGGTAGAGGAACTTGATGTCTTAGTTCGTCTTTGTATAACTGGTTGTACAATTTTAAATGTACCATAATTTAGAATCTCATCTCCATTAGAATTATAGCGGTGAATGCTCATCTTTCTCATTTCTTCATCTGTAAACGTTCTTTCGAAGTAAATAAAGTTGTCTTTGTCTGTTTTCATCTCCTCAAAGAGGCGGCCAGGGAGCCTGAAACTATGGATAAATGCACCGTCTTTATCCATAATTATTACACAGGAATTTCTGCAATCCATGATGTAGATTTTTCCATCCGAACTAATATCAAAATACAAAAATCCGGAACTAAATTCACCAGGTCCTTGTCCTTGTCGTCCTATTGTACGTTGGTATTTACCCTGTCTATCATAAGCTTTAATACAAATATCTCTCCAATCTAAAACATAAATCGAACCGTCTTCTGAGGCTTTGACACTTTGAGGCTGGTTGAACATGTAATTTTCATCACCTTCCTTTTCTCCAATAATAAGTTCTTCCTCAAGTTGATATGTAAATTGCCCATCACGAGGATACTCAGGATTTGTGATGACTTTCACTCCATCTATGATTTCAGTTCTAAGGGGATATCCGGATTTTTCTGAACAAGAGATTACAAGTAATAATAGATTAATGATTAAAATGGTTTTAAAATAACGCAAGTCTAATTCCTCTTCATTACCTTCCGTCTTTCAATCCAGGGAAGCCAGTGCTTTGGGGGAGTTGGCTTTCACTAGGCTTAAATTCGCTAATATTTCCAGGTTACTTTATAGCGTTTGATGTATTGGTAGCCGTCTTCATCTTCTTCTATGGTGTATATCTTACTTTTCTTCATTACAGCAAGCCTGAAGTTTAAAGGAATTTTAGCGATATACCTTCCGTCAGAGTCGAAAACATCAAAGCAATATTCTTCACCGCTCTCCGGTTTCTCCCAAGTTTGAACAAAAATCCGCCCCTCCTCATCTATTTTGAAATAAACGAATGCCGAATGATAACGCGGGAACTCCAATTTCCTTCCGGGGCGGATATCCTTCCGCATTTCTTCTTTTTCCGCCTCCGATACCGGAACAGGATTGTAATCTCTTATGATTTTCTTTATGATTTTTCCCTCGGGATTGAAAATATGTAATTCATAACTTTCTGGATACCCATACAAAAGACAATCGTCATTCATAAGTTGATAATAGAAAAATGGCATGAAGGGATTGAACGGCTTTGTTGGGTCTGGAGCGGGGATCTTGGCGATTGTTGCGATAAGATTCAAATCATTATCATATTTCAATAGTACATAGCGGGAATTTGGCGGATCTATGACAGCGGTTGTGACATAGTAATTCTCATTATAGTCACAATACAACCTCAAGGGACGGATTTTTCCGAGATTCTTTGATCGCACAAATTTCCCTTCAAGAGAGAAATATTGGATTTTCCTATTCCTGCTATCATGTACCAACAGTTCATTTTTTGCATTAATGTGAATGCTGCTGATTCTGCCAATCTCTCCGGGTCCCTCTCCTTCTTTGCCAAATACTTTTAGAAATTCTCCATTCTTGTCGAAGACTTTGACATACGTCTCTTTAACGTCAGCAACATAGATATTTTCATTTTTATCAATAACAAAATTCCTGATTTGTGAAAACATATAATTTTCATCGCTCTCAACTTCGCCGATTTTCAAGTCTTCTTCTATTGAGAAAATCTCATTTCCATATATAGGCATTTTCGGATTTTTGACGATTTTAATTCCATTCTTTACCTCTATTTTCCCTTTCCATTCAGCTTTTTGTCCGCCAAATGAAATGACCATAATAAAGGCTGAAAGAAATAGAACGGTTGATATAACCTTAAATTTGTTTTTCATTTATACCCCCTTTATTGTGTATTACTATTTTATTTTATTATCTTTTTCAATAAGAAACAAATCCGCTCAGCCGCCGTTTTCAATCCAAGGAAGCCAGGGCTTTAGGGAATTTGGCTTATAATCGGTTTAAACCTTTTTTATTTTTAACGAGAAGGCTAAGCAAGCACAAACTATTGTATTATGGTCGTGCCATTTTTTATTCTTCTACTTTAAATTCATATTTTTTTATGAAGAATTTCTCTAGTTCCTCATCTGCCTCAATTGAGTAAAGATATCCATTCTTATAGCAAATATCAGTTTTCAATTGGTTACTTAAGTGATAACATCCATAGAATTCCGGAAACTCAATCTGATTTAGAAATTTCCCTTCTCTATCAAATAAATCTGCTAGTATTTTACCAATTTTATCTTCTCTAAGTATGTAATCCATCCTTAAAACTAAGATATAATCATTATCTATTAGTAATATATCCATTAGTGGGCAAATATATTCAGGCAAAATCACTTCTGTGCCCTTCTTTTCTAATTTTTCTATTCCATATTCTTCCTTATATTTTTTTTCTGCTTCTCCTTCTATCTTTATTTTTCTATATTCTTTTTCTATTACCCTATCAAGTTTGCCATTTGGCAAATAACTATAAATCTTATATTCCCTTCTATCGCAAATCCATACTCTTCCATCATCTCCAATTAAATATCTTAAAAATGGCTGCTGATACCAATAGGAGAGCATAATTTTTTTAGTTCTATCATATAATTTTGAACTTTGTCTAAAAAACTCCACCTTTTTCCTTTTGCCTTTTTTTCCAAAATTAGCAATTGATATATCTGCAGATATAAAACCTCTGCGATAAGAGTTCTCTTCAGAAATAAAATATAAGTTTCCTATCTCGTCTATCCGCAATACATATCTCCCTTTAGATATTTCATCCCTCTCAATTTGATTACTCTCTTCAAGGTTAAATTCTTTATCAAATATATTTAGTCTATTATTGAATTTGTCAAAAACATAATATTTTCCATTCCATTCCTCAAAATCAAAAAAGTATATATCTCCATATCCCTTTCCTTGGGTAAATTTCTTCTTAAGAATTGTATTTCCATCATTATTAATCTTATATACTGTATTATCTCTCTCTACCCAGTAAATTATGTTCTCGTCCTCAAGAAATACACTGCCATAATCGCACCACTCTTCTTGAATGCTCATAATTTCTTTTAGTTCAATTCTTAAAAGAGGCTTCGAGGGCTTTTCAGTATTTTTTATTATTTGGGCTTTAAAAATTTCATCCTCAGATTTTTGACAACTAACATTTATAACTGTGAATAGGAATAATGTAAAAATAAAAATCTTTTCTAGAAGGCAGGGATTTGTTTTCTTGCTAATTTTCAATTTTCCCTAAATATCCTTTCTTTCTTCTCCAATTCCCATCAGAAAAATTGTAGCACATGAGAAATTTGAAGTTAAAAAATTCCGTGAATCCACCTCCCGCCAAATCATCTATATCCACTTGTTCGCTCAGCTGTCTTTTCCACTCTCAGGAAGCCAGGGTTTTAGGTGCTTTGGCTTCACAAAGAGTTCCAATCGGCTCACCCTACCTGGTTCTTTTTCTTTCCAGAGTGAGGCATTATTTATTACCAAAAATGAATAACATAAAGACATTAGAATTGTCTTATGATCTCAGAAAAGATCTTGAAGGAGTATTCAAAAGAAAGATTATTTTTATTGTGTTTTGAAAAGAATTCTTTAATTTTCTTTTTTATGATGTTGTGGTCAACATCTACGGTGAAAAATCGGTAACTACTGTATGTTATATCTGCTTTTGATTTCAGCTCTCTCTTGGATGTTAATAAACCGAAATATTCAATACGGATTTCCGAACGGCTTGGAAACATAATGCCGTTTTTCTCGACCTCGTAAAGATGCGTCAATGTGAAATGGGGAGTCAGATAATGCTTTGAGCACTCTTCGTATACTTCTTCATAGCCTTCTATATAAGAATATTCCACCTCGACCTTCAGAATCCGATAGTTTTCTTTATCCACCCAAACCTTTCCTTGAATGATATCTGCAGCTTGGTCTGATTTGGGCTGAACCTCTATCACGTAGGATTTTCTCCCCATGACCTTTTCATCCTTGGTAAGCCTGTATGAGAACAGATAATGTCGTTCTTGACAAAGCAGACGGACTGGCACCAAGATTGGCTGGATGGAATAAGAAAGTTTCGCACCTGAAATAGCATCTTTTTCGCCTTTCTCTCGATCAGTGCTTCCTAAAAGAGCTCTTTTCTCATCGATTTTGCCGTATTTTCTTATTAGCTGATAGTCGTAGACATAGGCATCTTTTTCAGTACCTTTGAGCATAAGTTGATATAGCTTGGCAGCCAAGTGTTCATCAGGGTATAAATCTGGACCTCCTCCTGATGACAATGTTCCAATATACTCATCTGTAACTCTTTTAAATTTCTCATCGATTTTTTCGAGACAGACATAATAGAGGGCATAATCAGATAGCTTCTGGCAATAATCAGCACATTCATCCAACACAGTTTTTAGCTCCCCGAAATAAGACTCCTCCAACACCTCCTTTATGGACTCACTATGCGGCTCGGCTTCCCTTCTTTGAGGCATAACTCTTTCCGGGTAAAAAATGACTTTTAACCATCCGTGAGCTTGCAATGGCTCCCCTCTATGGATAAACGGCTCGAATTTCCATTTATAGGCTGCATCTACCAGCCTCTTTTCTAATTCTGGATGTTGGCTCTTCCAAACAA
>JADHWO010000135.1 GCA_016783445.1 Candidatus Aminicenantota bacterium | reverse complement strand
ATGTTATGGACGACGCCGGAAATCCGATCACCGACCTCAAGCCGGATGAGTTTATAGTATATGACAACAGAAAGCGCCAGAATATAACGGAGTTCGAAAGACATATTCTTTCTCCCTCTGAACCTGAAGTCGTATCTCCACCCGAAAAAAAAGACTTTGCACAGGAAAGTAAACCGGATGATGTCATGAACCGGAAGTTCTTCCTCTTCTTCGATCTTGTAAATAATAATTCAAAAGGATTTCAAAAAGCCCAGGAAGCGGCCCTGCACTTTATCGACAACCAGGTGCAGCCATCGGATGAAGTCGGTATTCTTTCCTACTCGGTTTTAAAACAACTGACCCTCCATGAATATCTAACAAAAGACCACCAGGTGATTCGCAATGTTGTGGCACAAATGGGGGGACCAGGCAGAGTGGGACGGGCGGAAAATTTTGAAGCACTGCTCTGGCGAGAGTATACGGGCGAGCAGACTATTGATGTCAGTAAAGAGAGCCAACCCGTCTTGGAATGGAAATCCGCTCACCTGAGAAATGTGGGGGAATTACCTAGTAAACTTATGGCGGAAGGCGCTATGTCTAACGCCGTGTTCAACAGGGAGCGTTATAAGAACATGATAAACAATATGTTTGAAAAACTCATCGGCCTGTCCAAAGCATTCCGCTACATTTCAGGGCACAAACATATCGTTTTATTCTCCTCCGGCGTTCCTTACTCGATGATCCACGGGTTTGAAACGGCCAGTCCGACTACATTCACCAGTCTGGGTATGGATGCTATCCTGAGGAGTAAATACCAGAAAATGCTCAAGGAGCTGAGCAATGCTAACACTACTGTGTTCAGTTTGAATACTGAAAGTCTTGCCACAAATATGAATCTTCCTTCTCATCAGAAGGGAGAGCCTACGCTCCGGAGTATTTCAATCCATACCGGAGGTAAATTCCTCGGCAATGTCCAAAACTATAAGGAAATTCTTGACACGGTCCAGACTTTCACAGGTTCCTACTATGTTCTCGGCTACTATATAGATGAATCCTGGGACGGGAGTTATCACTCCATAAATGTCAAGGTAACGCGCCCCAACTGCAAAGTTTTCGCCCAGAAAGGATATTTTAATCCAAAGCAATTCTTCAGGTACTCTGAGATGGAAAAGGAACTCCACCTTATTGACCTTGCGCTATCGGATAGGCCTCTTTTGCAGAATCCGGTCGATCTCCCGATGACTGTCCTTCCATGTTCTATTGGAAGCGAACCAGGCATCTGTTTGCTGGCACAAGTCAATGCGGAAGAGATAAATGAATCCATAGGGGAAAAGGCAGAGATATACTTTTTGGTATTCGATGAAAAAGAGAACATTAAAGAAATGAGGCGGAAGGCGGTGAAGCTTTCAGCATTAAAGGAAAAGGAAGCCTATTATTATTCCATTATGCGCCTTTCTCCCGGGTCATACAAATGCCGCATAGTCATGCGGGATATGGATAAAGGGAATGGAGCGGTCGGGAGGTATTCGGTGGAAATTCCGGAGATCCCTGAGGAAGGCCTTCTGCTTTTCCCGCCTCTTCTGCTGGCTCCGGGAAAAGCCGGCCTCTTTGTGAGAGGGTATGTCCCGGAGACAATGAGCACCGATTTTCCTTTGCTGGATTGTTTCCCTTTTGATCCGGCACAGTATTCCCCTATCCTGGGGGCAATTCCTGAAGGCATGCAAAGCATCCTGGCCGTGATCCATTGTTCCGTTAGAAACCTCACAAATCCGCGTGTGCGGTTTACAGCACACCTGGTTGAAAAATCCTCAGGAGAGTCCATCCCCCTGGCCGTGTCCGTTCTTTCCGGTAAAAAAGAAGGCGAAATGGGGACGATCCTTGCCAAATTGAAATTGCCGGACATTGCACTTGGTGAGTACGTTCTCGTGATAGTTGCAGAAGACACGTCGAGTAAAGCTAGTACCCAAACCTCGATTGCTTTTAGAATCGATTGAAAGAAAAGAACCCTGAAGGCCTGGCTTCCCCTGGCCTCCCGGGATTGAAAAAGACAGCTGAGTGAATTAGCAGATCAAAAAAGAAGACAAGTGAGGGGGAGGAAAATTCTTAAGGAAAGTAGATATTTTTATATGAGAAAAAGACTTCATAAATTTTTGTTTGGCATAAATTCTATTGATAAATCTTTATAACGTCTATAGACTAATAATCATCAGCAGAGTCACAGGGATCAGGTAAGATGCGGAACAAAAAAATAATTTGGCTATTATTTATTATCTCTTTCATAATATTCAACAAAATCAGCTTCTCTGAAAAAAGACAGAGCTTCAAGCCAAAATTCAGCATTAAATTGACAGCTGGAGGAGGTTATGTTGCTATCGGCGATATGAATAAACATCTAGATTCCATGAATAATTATGAGGATATACTTGGGACCTCAGTGTCTGACGTCAGCGGTAAGATTGAAAAACTCAACAATTTGTCGAACGATTGGGAATTAGAGCTGAAAATAGATGGTTCTCCGAGAATTGGGTTTGGCATCGCGGCCTCATTTTTCCATAGAAGGAATCAAAGCTCTATTTATGCATACCAACCTGAATTTGGAAGAGACTACGAAATGATTTTTAAACCGGAGATAAAAGTAATAATGCCTTTTGGGCTAAACCTTTATTATTCCATATACTCCGGCTCCAAACTCAATATTTTTATCAATTCAGGAATCGGCTGGTATTTGGGAAAAATGACAGAAAATAAAATCCAGAATTTTACTTATCCTCTTGGAGATGTTTACTTTGTTAATCGTTATTGGGAGGTTGAGAATAACTTCTCTTTAGGTTTTCGGGGGGGAGTTGGATTTGAATATAGTCTAATAAAGAATTTGGCTTTGGTCGTGGAATTACAGGGCCGGTATATCAGAATAGGCAACCTTGAGGGAACAGTAAAGTATGAGACTAATTTTGGTAGCGGGTTGACTATTGTAGAGAGGGGGACTCTTCATTTTTTCGGATATGGCGATAATTACGATTTGGATATTCCTCTACCTTACCATATTTTCAATGAAATCGATTATATAGAGAGGAATGCAGTTCTGGATTTAAGCGGATTTTTATTAAGAATAGGCATAAGAATAAAACTATTTTAGAAAGGAGATTGTGCGTCGTCAAGTAGTTGAGGACCAAATTGCCGGCTTCTAGTATAAAGGTCTTTTTATCAGCTTCAAATTGAGCCAAATGAAAGCTAAAAACCTTAAAGCCTCTGGCTTCCCGATTCTGAAAAAGACAGCTGGGTTGAAGAGTCAGTAATTAGCCTATCATTCAATCAGACCTTTTTCTTTCAATGAGCCAATCAGTTTGAGATAATCTCCGCTCTGCCATATAATACCTAACAAAGCATTTACGAGGTGATTGACAATAGTATATTCCGGTGGTATTAATTAGCCTAATTCAGCAAACAGAAGGTAATATAATGAAAAGTAGATTAATTATCTTGTTAACAATAATAATCGCATTCTTTTCTCTAACGGGAATTAATCAGGCCCAAGTATTAAGTCTGAAATTTACTGGGGGCTATAGCACTAAGTCTATCGGAGATTACAACACTTTTGGTGAAGGTGTAGAAAAGTACATTAACGACTTGGAAGAACGCTTTGGTGGAAGGACATCAGGTGAATTCAAAAAGATAAATTTGGGATTTGAATATGGTGGTGAAATTGTACTAAAAATATACAGAGGTTTTGACATTGGAGTTGGAGTTGACTACATCCAGATCAGAAGTAATAAAAGTGAATTTACCCTCGACACAGATTATATGGAGCACCTTTCTTACACAATAGAACCATATTTCAAGGTTATTCCAATAAAGTTGAGTGTCTATTATTCTATACCTATAATTCCGCCTTTGAAGCTGTTCTTAAACGCAGGGATTGGTTATTATTTAGGGAAAATAACAAACACTACTAAGATAGAAACTCTTGACTTCTGGTCGGAAACTAATTTCGAAGTAAAGGATAGAGCTTTTGGATTTCATGGCGGTATGGGTCTGGAAGTTAAACTTGTTCCCTGGGTTGCTCTCTTTCTTGAAGGAAAAACAAGATACTGCAAACTTAAAAGCTGGGAAGGGGAAGAAACCTATCAAGATTCTGATGGATTTTCAGATTTGCGAAGAAGAACATTATTTTTCTATGAAAAAGTAGACCCCGATACAGGGAATAGTTATCCAGCTATTTCTATGGATATAGTGACGATAGGTATTTACCCGAGATATTTCGAGGTTGACCTTTCTGGACTTTTATTAAGAGCAGGAATAATAATAAGGTTCTAAGAATCAAATTAGTCGCAAATTATTCCGATTTTCTTTTATTGAAGAGACTAAAATTTTTTCATGTTTGAGTTAATTTTATGGCCTCTACAAATCCTCGAAGAAAACCAAAAATTATAGAATTAAGAAATAAGTAATAGATATGAGCCACTTGGAAGCCAAAGACCCTAATTCCCTGGCTTGCTGAAATATGCAAGTCGCTTGTAAGCGTAAGTATCGCCTCACTTTTAGTTGATGATTTCTATTTAAATTTTCTCACGGAATTCCAATTCTCTAAGCAAAAGGGACAAATCAGCAAAAAAATTGAAAAGCATGTTTTTAAGTATTAAGATACTAAGCAGAAAAGATCAAAAAAAGGCGATAACCGCTTGTTTTTCCGATAAAATCTAAAAAAGGAGGGATATTAAGATGAAGTTTATAAAATCAATTTTAATTTTAGCTGTTCTTTTTATCATGTTTATGTTTTTAGTCATCTTTGGACTAGAAAAAGAGACCAGCGAAGGTTTTTCTACTAATTCCTGTACCGATATAATTGTAGGAAAAGATGCCTCAGTGGATGGCTCGGTAATCACATCCCATACAGGATGTTGCCCTGAGTGCAGAGTCCATGTAGTACCTGCAAAAACATTCAAGAAGGGCGCCATGGCACCCGTCTATTATGGCCTTCAGGATGTAAAAAAGCCTTTACATGAATACGGCAAAATACTGGGGTATATACCTCAGGTGGAAAAAACTTATGCTTATTTTCATACAGGATATCCCCAGATGAATGAGCACCAGCTTGCTATTGGGGAAAGCACACTGAGCCAGAAAGATGAGTTAAAAGTTGATATCAGCTCCGGTAAGCAGATAATGACCATTGAACAGGCTCAGTTGTTTGCTCTCCAGAGATGTAAAACAGCAAGGGAGGCTATTAAATTAATAACATATCTGGTAGAAAAATACGGGTTTCTGCCCTCCTGCGGCCCTGAATCCGAGGCGCTCTGTATAGCTGACACTAATGAAGCATGGATTCTGGAGGTTTTTAGCGTTGGTCTTGATTGGACCCCGGAAAGTGGTAAGCCGGGTGCCATATGGGCTGCTCAAAGAGTTCCCGATGACCATGTGGCTGTTGTTCCAAACTGGAGTGTAATTAAGGAGATTGACCTGAGTAAACCTGATTATTTTATGGCCTCAAAGAATTACAAACAGGTGGCTATAGACCATGGCTGGTATGATCCGTCAAGCGGAAAACCTTTTATCTGGCAGGAAGCCTATGCACCTACACTAAGAGAATGGGGACTAAGCCGTTTATGGCTGTTTTACAGCACTGTTGCTCCAAATCTTAAGGAATGGCCGAGGAAAAAACTCACATCACCTTTCAGCGGATACAATGCATACCACCAGTATCTTGAGCCCATCTCTATTTATCCATTCTCCGTCAAGCCGGAAAAAAAGATGTCAGTGCAGGATGTTATAGCTTTCCAGCGTTCTGTTTTTGAGGGAACGATTTATGACATGACAGCAGATACGGACTGGCTTGTCCCGGACGGAAAAGGCGGCATGAATAAAAGCCCTCTAACAACTCCATTTCCTACTAAAGACATGAGAGAATTACTGGATATAACATGGCGCCGTATGGTTTCCAGGGGAGGGTATGGGATGGTCGCCCAGCTAAGAGGATGGCTTCCTGCTCCAATAGGAGGAGTTTACTGGTTTTACCTTGACAATCAGCATGTCAGCACATACGTGCCTATATATGCAGGAGTCCAGGAAATTTCTCCTCTATATAAAACTTACGATCCGGATAAATATAACGAAAGCTCTGCCCGGTGGGCTATTGATTTTGTTGACAATCTTCTTTACTTAAAATGGCAGGAGGCAATAAAGGATCTAAGAGCTGTCCGCGATCCATTAGAGGACGGCTTTTTTAAAAAACAGCAGTCTATAGATGCTAAAGCTCTTGAACTATACAAGAAAAATCCAGAACTGGCGAATAAATTCCTGACTGATTACACAAAGTTAAACATGGAAAAAATTGTAAAGATGTATGTCGAATT
>JADHWO010000134.1 GCA_016783445.1 Candidatus Aminicenantota bacterium | reverse complement strand
ACAGGGGCAGGCTCTGCGGAAGCAGGGATCCAGTCTATTATAAAATATTTTTTTTATTCTTCTGGATTCCTGCTTCCGCAGGAATGACAACTTGCCTTCTTACTCCGTCATGATTTTCAACTAATTGGGAGATGAACCACAAATTATAAGTCAGGAGCGGGGATGGCTCTTCTTGTAGACATCAAGGAGCTGCTTTAAATCAAGGTGGGTATACTTTTGGGTTGTAGCCAGGCTTTCATGCCCCAGAAGCTCCTGGATAACTCTCAGGTCAGCACCCCTGCTTAAAAGATGGGAAGCAAAGGAATGGCGAAGAGAATGAGGACTGATCTTCCTCCGCATTGCTGTGAAGCGGATGTATTTATCAACGATCCTTTCTATTGAACGAGAGGTGAGTCTCTCTCCGCGGTAATTCAGAAATAGCGCTTCCTCATTTATTTCACCCTTATTGATTTGATGCCTGACACGAATGTAATAAGAAAGGCTCTCCTCGGCTTTTCTTCCAAAGGGTATTAGCCTCTCCTTTTTTCCTTTTCCTCTGATCCGGATGAGTCTCTCCGCAAAATCCATATCGCTTAAATTGATACCAACCAGCTCACTGACGCGAATTCCTGTTGCATAGAGAAGCTCAAGTACACCTCTATCCCTTAAATCCAAGGGCTGGCGGGACTCAGGTAAATCCAGGATTTTGGCCATTTCATCCTCTGAGAGAAAAGTGGGCACATGTTTTTCTTGCTTTGGAGTGGCTACTACTTTGGCAGGATTATCCTCCACCCACTTCTTCTTCATGCAGAACTGGAGAAAAGAGCGGATCGCAGCCAGCTTACGAGCAATGGTTGATTTTTTATTTTTTTTCTCCTGTTGTTTGGCCATAAATCCTCGAAGACAAACATTGTCAATTTCCCTCAATTTCACTTTTCTCTCTTCCAAGTAATTAGCAAGCTGGCGCAAATCACTCTCATAGCTTGCGATTGTATGGGGAGAGGCATTCTTCTCATATTTGAGGGAGGTGAGAAACTCGCTGATTTCTTTTCTCATTCTATTTATTTGTCATTGTGATGCGGAAAATGATGTGACTATTTTATCATAAAATTTGTGAGATTGCCGCGCTACGCTCGCAATGACAATAGAAATGGGGCCTGTCCCCATTTTATAATTCTTCGTCTTCTTCTGAAGAGGCTGCCTTCTTCTCCCAGATCTTCTCCCGTTCCACCTCCTCCTTATAGCTGCACTCTTCATTGCTGCAGTAAAGAACAGGATTTCCTTTTATGAGGTTTTTTCGAAGAATAAACTCTCTGCCGCATTCAGGACAGGGCTGTGAGAGAGGCTCATCCCAGGTTGCATAATCACACTCCGGATACTTGCTGCAGCCATAGAATATCCTTCCCTTCCTCGTTTTTCTCCTCATAAGAGTCCCTTCGCAGTCTCTTGGGCACCGGATACCCGTATCTTTTAGCTCTTTTTTTATATATTTACACTGAGGGTAATTCGAACAGGCGATAAAAGTCCCGTATCTCCCCCTTCTCACTACAAGCTGAGAGCTGCACTGAGGACATGTCTCTTCCAGAAGCTTAACTTCCTTCTTAACCATGCTCTCCCTGAATTTACAATCAGGATAACCTGAACAGGCTCTAAACCGTCCGTAACGCCCACTTTTTATAACAAGCTGAGAGCCGCATTGTGGGCAGACATCCTCCAGAGGAATCCCCTTCTCTTTTACTCCTTCGACCTTCTTCGCATTCTCCAAATCCTTCTCAAGAAGAGAATAAGACGATTTTAAGTATTCAATCCATTCCAGCTTTCCCTCACTTATACGGTCAAGCTCATCTTCCAGTAGAACTGTAAATTTAAATTCCATCAAATCAGAAAAATTCTTGATTAAAAAATCAGCCACAAAAATCCCGAGTTCTGTAGGGATAAACTTTCCTTTTTCCTTAACAACATAAACACGATTTTGTAATGTATAAATTATGGGAGCATAGGTGCTTGGCCGCCCGATTCCTCTTGCTTCCAGTTCTTTGACCAAACTTCCTTCTGTATAACGTGGAGGAGCCTGTGTAAAATTCTGCTTGGACTCCATATCGATTAGTCTCAAGCTCTCTCCAGCTTCTGCCTTAGGCATAATTTTGTCTTCCTTTTTCTGGCTGGGATACATGACTAAAAACCCGTCAAATTTTATAACTTCCCCCTTGGCTTTTAACTGGTATTTCGAAGCGCTGATGTCGAATTCTGTTTCTTCGATCTGGGCTGAGCTCATCTGAGAGGCGATAAATCGATTCCATATAAGGCGGTATAGATTGTATTCATCCTTATCAAGGTATGGCTCAACTTCCTCAGGAGGAAGCGAAAATGTTGTGGGACGGATAGCCTCATGGGCATCTTGCGCTTTTCTTTTATTTTTGTACACGCGCGACTTTTTGGGGAGATACTTCCTGGAATATTCTTTCTCAATGTGCTTTCGGGCCTGAGTGGCCGCCCCCTCAGAAGTACGGACAGAATCAGTTCTTATATAAGTGACCAAACCCACTAAACCCAGATCGCCAATTTCAAGGCCTTCATAAAGCTTTTGCGCTACGGACATCGTCTTTCTCACTGTAAATCGATGCAGCCGGAAACCATCCTGCTGGAGAGTACTGGTGATATAAGGGGGAAATGGATTCCTCTTTTTTGCCTTTACATCAACACCTTCTAAGACAAAAGGTGTCTTTTTAAGTTCAGATACTATCTCTGCCGCACTTTTCCCATCCTTGACTTTGGCCTTTTTGCCATCAATCTTTACAAGATTTGCAGCAAAAGGAGGAGGATTTGAAGCTTGAAGCTGGGCTGTTATAGACCAGTATTCTTCAAGGATAAAATCTCTAATCTCTTTCTCTCGTTCACAAATCAAACGAAGTGCTATTGACTGAACCCGGCCCGCGCTCAAGCCTCTCCCGATCTTATCCCACAAAAGGGGACTGATGCGATATCCAACTAACCGGTCAAGTATTCTTCTCGCCTGTTGAGCATTGATCTTTCCCTGATCGAGCTTCCCAACATTATTAAAGGCTTCATCAATGGCTCCTTTTGTTATCTCATGGAAAAGAACCCTGTAAATATTTTGATTGAATTCCTCAAGAACAGCGCTCAAGTGCCAGCAAATCGCTTCTCCTTCTCTATCCGGATCAGCAGCGAGCAGGACAGAATCGCACTGTTTGGCGGAACTTTGAAGCTCAGCAACTGTTTCTTTTCGCTCCGGGATAATTACATAATCAGGCTTAAAATCGTGTTCGATATCAACGCCCAATTCTTTCTTAGGAAGATTCCGGATATGCCCCATGGAAGCTTTGACCAAATAGTTCGGTCCCAGGTATTTATTAACAGTCTTTGCTTTAGCAGGCGATTCAACAATTACCAACTGTTTCCCCATCACAATCTCCTCTGGAAATATTTCCCCGGTCTCTGGAGAGCTAATCCTTTAAGCTCCAGGCCGAGTAATGTAGAGAGAATTTCTGAAACAGAGAACTCTGTTTCCTCAATCACCTCATCTATATGGGTAAGGGAGTCTGGTTTAAGGAGTTCATAGACTTCCTTCTCTTGAGCGCTCATCGATGGAGGTTTCTCCTTTTTATCTTCTTTCTGAGAGAGAAGATGTTCCTTAATAGGAGATGGAAGTTCCTCTGCCACATCTTCCCAGCTCTCAACCGGCTTTGCTCCAGCTTTAATCAGCCAGTTCGTGCCCTGGCTGAGCTCAGAAGTTATATTGCCCGGAACAGCCATAACTTCCCTGTTCTGCTCCAGGGCTAAGCGCGCTGAAATCAACGATCCGCTCTTCCTTGAGGCTTCAACCACTATAAGGGCAAGAGATAGACCGCTGATAATCCTGTTTCGGATTGGAAAATGATATGCCAGTGGGGGAGACTTCAGAGGAAATTCAGACACCACAGCTCCTTTCTCGACAATCTTTCCAAAAAGCGCACGATTCTCCCTTGGATATATGTTTTCTAAACCTGAACCTAACACAGCTACAGTTTTTCCTCCTTCCAGAGCTCCCCAATGAGCAATGGAGTCCACACCACGGGCTAAGCCGCTGACTATCACAATCCCTCGAGAGGCAAGTTCCCGTGCCAGCTTCTCTGCAACAGCCCTACCGTAAGCTGAAGTCTTCCTTGCACCTACTATGGAAACCGCCGGCCCCTTCAAGGCTTTTACGTTCCCTGCACAATAAAGGACGAAGGGAGGATCAAATATTTCTCTTAAATATTCAGGATAATTTTTATCCTCATAGGTAAGAACGAAAATATTTTTTCGCTCCAGCCTCTCGATTTCCCTGCAGGCTTGATCCAGAATCCTTGGAGAAGTCAGGACCAGCGCCGTCTCTTTTTCTATACCTAAGGCAATAAATTCCCGGCTTCCGGCTTTAAAGGCATCTGCAAGAGTGGGAAAATGGTCAACGATCTTTTTTGCAGTTTTGAGATTCTCAGCCAGAACCAGGTTTAGTGCAATCCAGTACTTTCGGCTATCTTCCACCTTTAATCAGCACATAGTGTGGGAGGGAGAGCAAAAATGGGAATGTGCGTGTAAGAGATTACTTTCTCTGTGGTGCTGCCCATAAAGAACCGCTCTAACTTGCTCTGGACACAAGTGGATATAACAATGAGGTCAAAGTTGTGTGTCTCTGCATAATCCACGATTCCAATCGCGGCATTGATAGCACGGTGGACTTCCTCTGTAACTTCTATATCTGTCTTTTCTCTCTTTTTTCTTTGTTTGAGTCTTTTATGGAGAGATTTAAAAAGCTCATCCAGAACTCTGGGCGAAAATTCATAGTCATGGAGCTCAAGCACATGAAGGAGCGTGAGTTCGGAGCCAAATCCCTTTGCCAGTTTCCAGGCAAAATCCCTTTCCACTTCTTCCTGGTCAGAAAAATCCGTAGGGACAATAATTTTCTTAAATTTGGGTTTTCCTTTCCTTCTTTTGGTTACAAGGACGGGAACAGAGGAACTTCTTAAGACCTGATTAGCCACGCTTCCAATAAAGAGTTTCTCCATCGCAGACATCCCTCTTCTACCTAAAACGATCAAATCCACCTTCTCTTTCTCGGCTGTCTCAATGATTTTTTTAGAAGCAGTACCTTCTTTGACAATGATCTTGAAAGGAATCCCTTTAGCTTTTTTCAGTGCGTTGAGCTTATTTTTTGCTTCTTCCTTTACAAAAGCCAGTCTCTTAGCCAATTCTCCCTTGACAACATAAGCCGCATCATAAAGGGCAGGAGAAAAATCAGGGACTACGTGAAGCGCTACAATGCTGGCTTTGAAGGTCTTAGCCAAAGCATCCGTATAGAGCAAAGATTCCTGAGCTTCATCGGAAAAATCTGTCGCCCAAAGTATTTTTTTTATAAAATTAGCCATTTTTCTCTCCTCTTTCGAGCTTGGCTCAAAATTCGCATGGTTATTTTAACAGGAAAAAACAAAAACACAAGAAAAATGCAAAAAAAGAAAAAATGACATAATAATCTATAAATAGACGTCTCTTTATATTAGGAAATGCGGATAATACCAAATACATTACATCATATAGACGTACAATTTCCTCAAATTTTCTTATTTTTTTAATTGACATAAAGCGATTAATAGATTAATCTACTGCAGAGGTGAAGAAAATGGCTACATCAACTATCCGCATCCCTGAAGAGAAAAAAAACATACTTAAAGCTATCTCAAGCCTGGAAAATAAAAAAATGAACGATATAATCGTCGAATTAATAGATGAATATGTGGAGAGACACAAAGAATCACTCGAACTTCTTTCTATACCTGGGTTATACGAAAAATTGATCAAATCATCTGAGGAATTCAAAGAAGGCAAAGGAGCAACTATAAAGGATGCCAGAAAAGAACTGGAAAGTTGAGCTCTCAAAAGAAGCTATAAAAGATTTAATAAATCTAGATAAAAATGTTTCCTCAAGACTTGTAAATAAGCTAAATAAGCTTGAAATATCAGAGAATCCTTTATCTCTTAAAGACGTCAGGCCTTTAGTCGGAAAACTTAAAGGATTTTACCGGCTCAGAGTGGGCGAATACAGAATTATCTTTGAGCTTGACAGGCATAATAAGCGTATCGGGATTCACATCATCGTCCTAAGAGGTAATGCTTATTAGCAAAATTAATTAAAAAAATATATAAAATTATTTATTCTTAAGCATTGTGGGTTTGATAAATCAAACCCCTACAACTTTCCTATTGTCATTGCGAGGAGCGAAGCGACGTGGCAATCTCAACAGAGAAATTACCTTCCCCCTTTTTTCACTCTCTTTAAGATTCAAGCCTTTACATTTAAATCCCTTAACAGAGAAAAACGGAACCGTCCCCATTTTCCCTGTTACGCTTATTACAAAAA
>JADHWO010000133.1 GCA_016783445.1 Candidatus Aminicenantota bacterium | reverse complement strand
GCTCGGAGAGTAAAAAATGCCGATGATTTATATATATGAATTTAAAAACAGAGTGATGTTCTAGAACTGGTGAAAAATCATGCTAACGAATTGATATTATTGAAAATGAATGATGGCATCGGCAGTTTTTATGAATAATCCAGGCTAGTTGAGTTAATTTTTCTTTTCTGTTATAACCTATACAGTCATTTTTAAAGGGTTTAAACCCCATGATTCGTTGTGTGATATCAGATTTGGGCCGGGTAATTATCTTCTTTGACAATAATATTTTTTTTGAAAAAATTGCAGATTACTGTTCTTTTTCAAAAGAAGAAATTGCAGAATTAACTTTTTCCCATTTAAATATCATCCAGTCTTTTGATGAAGGGAAAATAACGCCCGGGGAGTTTTTCAATCAAGTTATAGAGAAACTCGAAGCCAAAATAGACTATGATGACTTTTTCTCAATCTATAATGATGTGTTTACTCTTAATCCGCCTATCCTGGAAATCATGAAGAGATTAAAACAGAACTACAAGCTCATCTTGCTTTCCAATACAGATGTCAAACGATTTGATTTTATTAAGAGACGGTTTCCAGAAATTTTGATTTTTGATGAATATGTCCTCTCCTATGAGGTTGGGTCGATGAAACCTCATCCTCAAATCTATGAAGAAGCTTTAAAGAGGGCCGGCGTTAAGCCTGAAGAATGCATTTTTATCGATGATAAAGAAGAGAATATCAAAACTGCCCAAAAGTTAGGAATAAACGGAATACTCATGGAACCTCAGACTGACCTTGAAGCCATTCTGCATGGGATGAACCTATCCTTCTGATTAAAAAAAAATTTTAAGAAGAGGAAGTTTTTATAAAAACCCTTCGACTTCTTGGCCCATCAAATTCACAGAAAAAAACTCCCTGCCAAGTCCCGAGAGAAAGCTGCGCTTCTTCGATTAAAATGTTGGCTGATGTACCCACAAGGCATGCTTTGACGTGGGCAGAAGAGTTACCTTCAGAGTGTCGGTAGGGAAGAGAATCCGGAACAATTTTTCTAAGAGTCATTAGGATATCTTCCATGACAGATGGATCAGCATTTTCGTTTATTGTCACCCCAGCTGTTGTATGAGGGATATAGACACAGCAGATTCCGCTTAAAATGTTTGAAGAAAAGACTTCCTCCCTGACTCTTGCTGTTATATCTATTAATTCTTCCTTAGCCTGAGTTTTAACTTCAATTATTCTCATTTTTCACCTCAATTATTAGATTAGCATACTGTGAAGCGTTCGTACTACTGTCTTTTTTTTTATTTCCTTCACAGAGATATTTGGCAGAGTCTGGCGAAAAAGAAAGGACAAATAGAGGAAGAATGAAAAAATAAAAAAAAAGCTTGACAAAGTGGGAGATTGGGTATAAATTTTTTTTGCAGATACAATATTTTGTGTTCTTCATCATAAGGATATACAACATATGGTTGCTCTTTTTATCCACAGCTTTTTCTTTTTAAGGGAATAAAAGGTAACCGTTTAGGCTTTTTTTGCTGGATAATGAGACATATTGAGTAGTTTTTAATTCATTTGTATATAGGGAAAGGAGGTTTAGATTGGAGAGGGTAGTATCGAGAATAAAAAAAAGAGACGGCAATATTACTGACTTTGTTCAGGAAAAAATTACAAACGCTGTTTACAAAGCTATGGAGTCTCATGGCATTACGGAACCAAGTGCTGCCAAAACGGTTTCTGATATCGTTACTTATATGCTGGAAGATAAATTCGGTGGCTATACTGTTCCTTCAGTCGAACAGATTCAAGACATCGTTGAGATGATCCTGATGAAGCAGGGACATCATGAGATTGCTAAATCGTACATACTCTACAGGGAAAAGCATAAAGGGATCAGGGAAGCAAAAGAGACAGGGCTTAATTTAGGAAGGTTGATTAAAGATTATATAAATGATGTGGACTGGAAAGTAAAAGAGAACAGTAACGAAGGTGTGACGAGTTTTTCGGGATTAAATGCCAGGGTTTCAGGTGAGGTCCTTACCAATTTTGCCCTGCACCATCTTTATTCAGAAAAAATCAAAAATTGCCACGTGGAGGGAGATTTCCATATCCATGACCTTTCCTACCCTATTGTGGGTTATTGTGCAGGATGGTCGATGGAAAACCTTCTGAAAAAGGGATTTGGTCATGTGCCCAATCAGGTCCACTCTTTTCCCGCCAAACATCTGGAAACAGCAACTCTGCATATGGTGAATTTTATCGGCACAATGCAGGGAGAGTTTGCAGGCGCGCAAGCTTTTTCCAGTGTGGATACTTTTCTAGCTCCTTTTATCCGGGCTGATAAACTTGACTATGAGAAAGTCAAACAAGATATTCAGAAACTTATTTTTGGATTAAATGTTCCCTCTCGATGGGGATGGCAGACTCCATTCTCTAATTTGACCTTTGATTGGACGATTCCCGGGGATATGAAAGACAAACCTGTTATTGTTGGGGGTGAGGAGCAGGATTCAACCTACGGAGATTACCAGAAAGAAGTGGATATGATCAATAAGGCTTTTCTTGAGTTAATGTTCGAAGGAGACCTAAAAGGGCGAGTTTTTACTTTTCCTATACCCACGTATAATTTAACTAAGGACTTTGACTGGGATTCCCCCAATGCGAATCTTCTTTTTGAAGTTACAGCCAAGTATGGAATTCCCTATTTTCAGAATTATATCGGCACAAATATTGATCCCGGAGATATAAGAGCTATGTGCTGTCGCTTGAACCTTGACCAGCGGGAGCTTTTAAGAAGACCAGGAAATATGTGGGGGCCGGGAGATTCTACAGGTTCAATAGGAGTTGTCACTATAAACCTGAACAGAATCGGATATGAATCAGGCACACGTGATGAGTTCTTTACCAAATTAAAAAATATAATGGTATTAGCTAAAGAATCACTTGAGACAAAAAGAGAGATTGTCAACAATATGCTGGCCAGAGGGCTTGTGCCTTATACGCTGGTTTACCTTGGTCATTTTGACAATCATTTTTCCACAATCGGTATTTTAGGCATGAATGAAGCCTGTTTGAACTTTCTGAAGAAAGGGATCAGTACAGCGGAAGGGAAAAAATTCACTATTGATGTCCTCAATTTTATGAGAGAGACGATCAAAGAGTTCCAGGAGGAAACAGGCAACCTTTATAATTTAGAAGCAACTCCGGCAGAGTCCACTTCATACCGTCTGGCAAGACTTGATAAACAAAAATATCACAGCATCATCACGGCAGGAACAGAGAAGTATCCTTATCTCACAAATTCCTCCCAGCTTAATGTTGATGCAACGCTAGATATCTTTGAAGCTATACAGCATCAAAAAGATATCCAGCCTCTTTATACTGGAGGAACCATATTTCACGGTTTTCTCCCGGAAGCTATAAACAGAGAAACATGTAAAAAATTAGTCAGAAAGATCGCTGAAACAAGCCTCCCTTATTTCAGTATCACACCCACTTTTAGCGTCTGCATAAATCATGGTTATATCAACGGGAAATCTCCTGAATGTCCGGAGTGTGGAGAAGAGACAGAAGTTTATTCCAGGATCGTGGGTTACCTGAGGCCTGTTGGCACATGGAACGACGGTAAGCGACAGGAGTTTATAGAAAGAACTCCTTTCTCTGAAGTAGGCAGTTGATGAATTATTTACTTTTTAGCTATCCTAATTGTCCGGGATGCGAGGAGCTCAAGAAATGTTTGAGTGAAACAGGTTTTGGAGGGCAGGAATACAACCTTGTTTTAAAAGAGAGCAAGCTGAAGATAAGAGATTTTTTAAGTGTTATCAAGCGTGATGATAAAGGGGCGATCATTATTCCCACTCTGGCTCTTCAAGAAGAAAGAGAGGTTGTTGCCGTGTTGAATAACCGCAAGGAGCTGGAGGATTGGTTGAGATCAAAGGCTTAGAAAAGTTCGCTCCAAAGGATTTTGTTGGTTTTATATCCTCGACCGTGTTTCTGGGTGGATGTAACTTTAGATGCCCCTTTTGCCACAACTCGGATTTAGTTCTGAGGCCTCAAGATCTCCCGACTTTTCCTATGGATTATTTCACTAGCTATCTTGATTCGAGAAAGGGCTGGCTTGAAGGTGTCTGCATTACTGGAGGAGAGCCCCTGATTCATAATGATTTAGAATCGCTTCTTATCCTCATAAAAAAGCGGGGCCTTTTAGTGAAGATTGACAGTAATGGTTCCTTTCCTTCAAGGCTTGAGAAACTCATTAAGAAGAAACTTATAGATCGTATCGCAATGGATGTAAAAGCTCCTCTGGAGCGATACCAGGAAGTAACAGTGTCAAACATTCAAGAAGAAAAGATAACACGGAGTATCAACATCATTAAGAATTCAGGCCTGGAGTATATCTTCCGAACCACGGTTGTGCCCGATCTTATAGGACCGGAGGACATAAAGAAAATTGTTCAGATGCTCGATGGTGCGAAGGTCTACCAGATTCAGCAATTTTCGCCAGTGAATCCTATTGATAGTCGTTATCTCAAGAAGAAGCCTTACAGCAGGGAAAAGATCCAGGGATTTGTTAAGATTGCAAAACCTCATTTTTCAGAAGTCAGAATGGAAGGAGTTTAAGATATGGAGCTAAAGGTTAAAAGGATCCATAAGGATGCCAAACTTCCACTTTATCAACATAAAGGAGATGCTGGATTGGATCTTTTTTCATCAGTGGATTGTGTGTTGGAGAAAGGAGAAGTCAAGCCAGTTCCCACAGGAATCCAAGTGGCTATTCCAGAGAGATATGTAGGACTGGTCTGGGATAAGAGTGGTATCTCCTTAAAAGGAGTTCACAGGCTGGCAGGTGTCATTGACTCAGGATACAGAGGTGAGGTCCGCGTGGTTATGGTGAATCTCGGGGATGAACCATTTGTTATTGAGAAGGGAATGAAGATTGCTCAGCTTTTAATCCAGCTTGTTACTGAAGTGAAAGTAGTCGAATCAGAAAGCCTGGAGGAGACGTCTCGAGGCGAGAAAGGTTTTGGGAGTACAGGCAAGTATTAATAAGACAGGGATTATGTTTGATATTTTGATATGTATTTGACTTTCTGTATTAAAGTTCCTCAATCCATGGCTCAAAACACTAAAGTCTCCTTTTATCTGTCTCGCCTTTCTATTTAGACTTGTTATAATGAGAAAGATTAACGTGTTAAACCAGGCAAGGAAAGTAAACCTCAATAAAAAATTCGCAGTTATCCTGGTCCAGCCTGAAAATCCAGAAAATATTGGCCTTGTTGCGCGAAATATGAAAAATACTGGGTTTGAAGAATTAAGGCTTGTCCATGTTCCAGGCATAAACCGGAGGTCGCACCGAACCGCAGTTCATGCCCGGGATATACTGGAAAGAGCTCATTTTTATCCCAATACAGCTGAAGCAACTCAAGAGCTTGAACTTGTTTTTGCTGCTACGTCAAGGAGGAGAAAAAACTTTCCCGCCATTTCTTTAAAAGAGGCAGTGATAGAAATGTTTCGTTTTCCTCAGCCCACAAAGATTGGGCTTCTTTTTGGAAATGAAAGAACCGGCCTGACATCCAAGGATCTGCACAGCTCAAATTTCCGGTTTATGATCCCACAGGCAGTGAGACAGCCTTCTTATAACCTTGCTTCTGCTGTGCTCCTTACCCTTTTTTTTATATATACTTATGGTGATCGCAATAAGATTGAGATAACTCACGAGAAGCCTCTATCACGGAAGGAACAGGAGGAATGTTTCTGTCTTATTCTTAATAAACTGGAGAAAAGTAAGTTTATCCATAAAACAAACAAGCGTCATATGACAGAGATGATTTTTGATCTATTTGGAAGATTTGCTTTAACCTCAAGGGATAGAAAACTGTTGCTTGCTCTTTTCTCCAAGGCGATAAAGAAGTGACTGGAGGAAAACTGGATTGGCTGGAAGGTCTCTGGAAGAAAAAAGAAATCATTGTAAGAAGCTCAATGGCGTGATAATCTCGCAAAACAAACTGTCATAACGAGTCCGAAGTGACGCAGCAATCTCACACAAAGAGTGTCATAACGAGTCCAAAGTGACGTGGCAATCTCACACAAAGAGTGTCATAACGAGTCCAAAGTGACGCAGCAATCTCACACAAAGAGTGTCATAACGAGTCCAAAGTGACGTGGCAATCTCATTTTTTTTATTAAAATAAACTGCGGACTTTACAAATTTAAGTACTGCTTGGTAATATATTTTCCATAAAACATAGATAGGAGTAAAATATGGTTCATCTCCCAATTAGTTGAAAATCATGACGGAGTAAGAAGGCAAGTTGTCATTCCTGCGGAAGCAGGAATCCAGAAGAATAAAAAAAATATTTTATAATAGACTGGATCCCTGCTTCCGCAGGAATGACGAAAGG